>NZ_CP069160.1 GCF_016811995.1 Citrobacter sp. R56 | reverse complement strand
ACCCGCCCGCACTTATGTTGCACGGAAGGAGCAAATGGCGCAGAAACAGGTGTTGAACTTTTCTGAGCATAAAACTATACTCCCTGCATAGAGCAACAGCTTCTATACAGTTTAAGTAGGCCCCGTTAATCTTACCGTCCCGCCAAGAATGGATGAGATTATCGGGGTTTTTGCTTTTCTGGTCCCAGGTTGATACCTATCAGAACCAGTTCCCTGCCACCTTACGGCGTGGCCAGCCATCAAAATTCTTTATACGAACAGGAATTTAGCATTCAAAGACAGTTCGATCAAGGAATGTGACTACTCACCTAACAATTCTCGTTTTATGAGCAGCTCTATCGCTTCTGCCTGAGTTAACCCATTCTCCTGACAAAATGCGTCCAGTTTATCTTTGTGAGAATTCTGGATGAACACATTTACAGGTTTATGAGTCTCCCTTTTACGGGATACCGAACGCATTTTCCTCTCACTTACACTAAGAGGCGTACCCTTTCGGTAAGCTCGTTTCGATGAGGAAGTTACTGCATTATCGATCTGCGACATCTCTGCCTCCTCAAGGATCAAACTTGGATCGCTTGCAGAGAATACTACAGATTCCTGAAATCAGCGACTTACTTTATGAACGTAACCTGTGTTGGCGCACGGTTTACGTTTCAGGATCGTTTTTTGGGATGTCAGTACGTCCGTTTCCAGTCCGTTCCCTGCGCCCAGCGGGATGTCCAGTGGTTCAGGTAGCTGCGGGCTAAGACTGGGTCATCCCAGACGACAAGCACGTTCTCTGAATTCGAACGGTCTGCAGCCCGGCTGAAGTTAAAGGAGCCGACCTGGGTGTTGCGGCCATCAACGACGATCACTTTGTCATGGAGAATTTTGTAGGCACTGACTGTACGAACCGGGATACCAGCACCAACCAGAATGTTCATGGCTGCTTTACTGGCGTTGTTGTTCTTTCCGGTATTAGCTTTCCAGTCCAGAACCACGCCCACATCTACACCCCGACGTTTTGCCCTGACTAGTGCCCTGGCCACCTCCGGAGAGGTGAAGGAATAGCCCATCAGACGGATTTCCTGTTGCGCGGTCTCAATTGTCTTAAGAACCAGCTGGAGAGCTGTACCTTCCGGAGAAAATCCTGCCTCAACGGTGGCTGCGTAAGTATTCGGTACTGGCACGCACAGAACCAGACCGAGCAGACTGGGCAGAAACCATCGGCACATATGTTTTTTAGACATTATTTGCATGGTATTTCCTTCGCTGGATGTATTCAGAAACGCCGGAATCGGGGAAAACTTGCTTTTCCCCGATTGCCGGGGTTGGACAACGACGCCCTGCGGAGGCGTCAGGCCGTTTAGTTGAACAAACAGGATCATGCGGAAGTTTTTTCGGCCCTCAAGCTTTGTTCCCCTCGATCCATTGCGGGTAGTCCTTGCTGATATCGCATCGCAGCGTTTTATTGCCAACGCTGATGATGTAACCCGGAGAATACTTCTTCTCACCATCGCTACAGCGGTTATCCTCCTTCAGGCTGTTTACCTTTATCACCTCCGCCAGAATCTGTCGCAGAAGCACGTTAGTCGTGACCTGCTCAGGCACCGCGGTAGGCGCTGCCATAATCTGTTCAGGTAGTTCTGAATGGATAAGTACAGGCCCTTTTGACGAAGCAAACGTCGGCCCGCTTAATGACAGGCAACCGGAGATAACCGCAGATAAAGCGATTTGCTTATTTTTCATGTGAATTCCTTTTGTTTGATTGAAGCGACAGTAAAGACAGGTCAAAGAACACTGACCAGAAAACCAATACACAGCAGATGGAGGGCATACGCTGGTGCAAACCACCGTCCGGCCTGCAGGCGTCGCCCGGGAGCCGGTACCAGGCCGTACACGCAAAACAGCACAGTCAACGTCAGCAGTACGCCAGAGAGCATCATCACATCACCGTGACGGGCATTAAGCAGGGCGACCAGCAACAGCCAGACAGCAAACAGGGCTGGCCGCAGTGAGTCCCGGACCTGCCAGATAAGAACCGCGCCGGTGAGCATCAGCAGACCTGGTATACCGTAACTGGCAGAGCTAAGCGGCAGATACCCCACCAGGGCTGAAAACGCCGCAACGCCATTAAACACGGACGCAGCCTGCAGGAATCGAGCCACCTGCATAACAACGGCGAAGGCGAACAGGATATTCAGTTGCCACCACATGAGTCCGGCTTCCCTGAAGGCCAGCCAGTAACCCGGCTGGGCCATGAGTGCCATCAGCCACAGGCGGTTGAGGCTGTGCTGACGCAGGGTTTTGCCTGCCATGTTGCAGCCGCTGACCAGCGCAAACAGGGGGAATGCACAACGCCCGGCCATGTTCAGTAAGGGCATATCCAGCTGGAAGGCAGTGGCGATGTGGTCCCCCACCATTGCCATAAACGCGACCATCCGGATGACATCGCGCTGCAGCGCGGAGAAATTCAGGACCGGCCTGAAAGGATGCAGGGCAACAGATTTCCCCGGACTCATGCCGCAGTCTCCTGTCGTTGTGCGCAAAGGTGTGCTCTGACGCGCTCCGCCAGCTGTTGCTCATCATCGCCACGCAGCAGCGGGATACCCGCCTGTTTCAGCACCTCTTCCAGCAGCAGGTCACGCCGCTGACGTTTCGGCGCCTGATAGGAACGGTCGTCCAGCTCCACTGCCACAATGATTCGCCCGGCGCGGTCCGTGATAACCACATCGCAGTGCCACTGCGATACCAGGCGGAACAGTTGCCACCATTCACGGCTCCCGGACTTACGGTCGGGCGCCACTCTGACGATATCGGCCACACGAACCTGCGGGCACAGCCGCCAGTGCCGGGTATCGATCACCCTGTCGAGCCGGCGCAGAAAACGCTGCTCCCGCGCCGTCATCAGCTGACCGGCACTGACGAACGACGGTCGGCGGCACAGCAACAGTTCAGATCTGCCCGGCCGAATCCCTTTTTCACGCAGCATCTGCAAAAGCGGATGCCGGGCTGAACCGGCCTGCCTGAGCAATACCACAAATCCTGCGAGCAAAATGGCCATAATGGGGTCGTCTCAGAATTCGGAAAATAAAGCACGCTAAGGCGTAGTCACCCCGTGACTCCCCCGCGCCGATGCAGCGAGCTTCGTTCCGTCTTGCAGTGACGCAATCAGCGGGCAGGAAACGTTCCCTTTCCGCGCATGGCAGGCGCACACCAGTTCAGACAGCACGGCCTCCATGCGTGCCAAGTCGGCCATCTTCTCGCGCACATCCTTGAGCTTGTGCTCGGCCAGGCCGCTGGCTTCCTCGCAATGGGTGCCATCCTCCAGCCGCAGTAGCTCGGCGATTTCGTCCAGGCTAAAGCCCAGCCGCTGGGCCGATTTCACGAACCGCACTCGTGTTACATCCGCCTCGCCATAGCGGCGAATGCTGCCATAGGGCTTGTCTGGCTCCGGCAGCAGGCCCTTGCGCTGGTAGAACCGGATGGTCTCCACATTGACCCCGGCCGCCTTGGCAAAAACGCCAATGGTCAGATTCTCAAAATTAATTTGCATATCGCTTGACTCCGTACATAACTACGGAAGTAAGCTTAAGCTATCCAAACCAAATTTGAAAGGACAAGCGTATGTCTGAACCACAAAACGGGCGCGGCGCGCTCTTCGCCGGTGGGCTGGCCGCCATTCTTGCGTCGGCCTGCTGCCTGGGGCCGCTGGTTTTGATCGCCTTGGGGTTCAGCGGGGCATGGATCGGCAACCTGACGGTGCTGGAACCCTATCGCCCGATCTTCATCGGCGCAGCGCTGGTCGCGCTGTTTTTCGCCTGGCGGCGCATCTACCGCCCGGCGCAAGCCTGCAAACCGGGTGAGGTCTGCGCGATTCCCCAAGTGCGAGCTACTTACAAGCTCATTTTCTGGATCGTGGCCGCGCTGGTCCTGGTCGCGCTCGGATTTCCCTACGTCATGCCATTTTTCTATTAATCACAGGAGTTCATCATGAAAAAACTGTTTGCCGCCCTCGCCCTCGCTGCCGTTGTTGCCCCCGTGTGGGCCGCCACCCAGACCGTCACGCTGTCCGTACCGGGCATGACCTGCTCCACCTGCCCGATCACCGTCAAGAAGGCGATTTCCAAGGTCGAAGGCGTCAGCAAAATTGACGTGACCTTCGAGACACGCGAAGCGGTTGTCACGTTCGATGATGCCAAGACCAGCGTGCAGAAGCTGACCAAGGCAACCGGAGACGCGGGCTATCCGTCCAGCGTCAAGCAGTGAGCCACTGAACCCGAACCTGGGGCGATCATGGGACTGATTACACGCATTGCCGACAAGGCTGGCGCGCTTGGCAGCGTTGTTTCCGCGATGGGATGCGCTGCCTGTTTCCCGGCTATCGCCAGCCTGGGCGCGGCCATCGGCCTTGGCTTTCTACAGGAATACGAAGGGTTGTTTATCTCCAAGCTGCTGCCGCTGTTCGCAGTCGTGGCTTTGCTGGCGAATGCACTGGGCTGGCTGAGTCATCGGCAATGGTACCGCAGCCTGCTCGGGATGGTCGGCCCAGCCATCGTGCTGGCGGCCATGCTCTTGTTTTTTGGCAATTGGTGGACGGCGAACCTCCTCTATGTCGGTCTGGCCTTGATGATCGGGGTGTCGATCTGGGATCTGCTCTCACCGGCCAACCGCCGCTGCGAACTACCACCCAAACACGGCTAACTGCATTGGCAGTTGCCGAAACGAAAAGGAACGATGCAATGTATTTGAATATCACCGGAATGACCTGCGACTCGTGCGCGACACATGTCAAGGACGCCCTGGAGAAAGTGCCGGGCGTGCTGTCGGCGCTCGTGTCCTACCCGAAAGGCTCCGCGCAACTCGCCACCGATCCCGGCACCTCGCCAGAGGCGCTGACCGCCGCTGTGGCCGGCCTCGGCTACAAGGCCACACCCGCCGATGCCCCATCCACTTCAGCGCGGGGCAGACTGCTTGGCAAGGCGCTGGGATGGCTGGGCGGTGGCGACAAGGCTGGTGGTGATGGGGACGGACTGCACGTCGCCGTTATTGGCAGCGGCGGAGCCGCGATGGCGGCGGCGCTGAAGGCCGTCGAGCAAGGTGCGAACGTCACGCTGATCGAGCGCGGCACCATCGGCGGTACTTGCGTCAATGTCGGCTGCGTGCCGTCCAAGATCATGATCCGCGCTGCCCATATCGCCCATTTGCGCCGTGAAAGCCCATTCGACAGTGGCATCGCGGCGACTGTGCCTGCGATTGATCGCAGCAAACTACTGGCCCAGCAGCAGGCGCGCGTCGATGAGCTGCGCCACGCCAAGTACGAAGGCATCCTGGACAGCAACCCGGCCATCACCGTGCTGCATGGTGAAGCGCGTTTCAAGGACGACCAGAGCCTTGCCGTCCGTTTAAACGATGGCGGCGAGCGTGTGGTGGCGTTCGACCGCTGCCTGGTCGCCACGGGTGCCAGCCCGGCCGTGCCGCCGATTCCGGGCCTGAAAGAGTCACCCTACTGGACTTCCACCGAGGCCCTGGTCAGCGACACCATTCCCGAGCGCCTGGCCGTGATCGGCTCGTCTGTGGTGGCGCTGGAACTGGCGCAAGCCTTTGCCCGGCTGGGCAGCAAAGTGACGATCCTGGCACGCAGCACGCTGTTCTTCCGCGAAGACCCGGCCATCGGCGAGGCCGTTACAGCCGCGTTCCGTGCCGAAGGGATCAAGGTATTGGAATACACGCAAGCCAGCCAGGTCGCGCATGTGGACGGCGAATTCGTGCTGACCACCGGGTACGGTGAAATACGCGCCGACCAGCTGCTGGTCGCCACTGGCAGGGCACCGAACACGCGCAGCCTGGCATTGGAAGCGGCGGGAGTCGCTGCCAATGCGCAGGGGGCCATCGTCATCGACAAGGGCATGCGCACCAGTACGCCACACATTTATGCGGCTGGCGACTGCACCGACCAGCCTCAGTTCGTCTATGTGGCGGCAGCGGCCGGCACCCGTGCTGCGATCAACATGACTGGCGGCGATGCGGCCCTGGACCTGACCGCAATGCCGGCCGTGGTGTTCACCGACCCGCAGGTCGCCACCGTGGGCTACAGCGAGGCGGAAGCACATCACGACGGGATCGAGACCGACAGTCGCACCTTGACCTTGGACAACGTGCCGCGTGCGCTTGCCAACTTCGACACACGCGGCTTCATCAAGCTGGTCATCGAGGAAGGTAGCGGACGGCTCATCGGCGTGCAAGCGGTGGCCCCGGAAGCGGGTGAACTGATCCAGACGGCGGTGCTCGCCATTCGCAACCGTATGACCGTGCAGGAACTGGCCGACCAATTGTTCCCCTACCTGACCATGGTCGAAGGGCTGAAGCTCGCGGCGCAGACCTTCAGCAAGGACGTGAAGCAGCTTTCGTGCTGCGCCGGATGAGGAAAAGGAGGTGTTCAATGAGCGCCTACACAGTGTCCCGGCTGGCCCTTGATGCCGGGGTGAGCGTGCATATCGTGCGCGACTACCTGCTGCGCGGATTGCTACGGCCGGTCGCGCGCACCACGGGCGGCTACGGCTTGTTCGATGACACCGCGTTGCAACGGCTGCGCTTTGTACGGGCTGCCTTCGAAGCGGGTATCGGCCTGGACGCACTGGCGCGGCTGTGCCGGGCGCTGGATGCTGCGGACGGTGACGGTGCGTCTGCGCAGCTTGCCGTGTTGCGGCAACTCGTCGAGCGTCGGCGCGAGGCCCTGGCCAGCCTCGAAATGCAACTGGCCGCCATGCCAACCGAACCGGCACAGCACGCGGAGAGTCTGCCATGAACAGCCCAGAGCACTTGCCGTCTGAGACGCACAAACCGATCACCGGCTACTTGTGGGGCGCGCTGGCCGTGCTCACCTGTCCCTGCCATTTGCCGATTCTCGCCATTGTGCTAGCCGGCACGACGGCCGGCGCGTTCATCGGGGAGCACTGGGGTATTGCAGCCCTCACGCTGACCGGCTTGTTTGTCCTGTCTGTGACGCGGCTGCTGCGGGCCTTCAAGGGAAGATCATGACCGCTTCCCAGCCAGCCGAGAGTGGGCAGCTTTGAGCTTCGCTACCAATCTGGAGGAGTACCACCATGAACGCAAACGCCCCGAACACTGCCAGTTGCACCACCTGCTGCGTATGCTGCAAAGAAATTCCGCTCGATGCCGCCTTCACCCCGGAAGGCGCGGAATACGTCGAACATTTCTGCGGGCTGGATTGCTATGAACGCTTCCAGGCACGCGCCAAGGCCGCGACAGAATCTGACATTGCGCCTGTCCCTGGCGGTTCGCAGCCGTCAGATTGAGGCATACCCTAACTTGATGTCAGATGTGTCATTTTCAGAAGGCGACTGCACCAAAATACGCGGTTTGAAGGCTGCTGTGCAGTCGGCTCCTGATAGCTCAATATCAGGACTCCTCTGCACGAAACTCGTCTATGCTCAATACTCGTGTGCACCAAAGCGAGGTGAGCATGGCGACCGATACCTCTCGGATTCCCGAGCAAGGCGTAGCGACCCTGCCAGATCAGGCTTGGGAGCGTGCGCGCCGTCGTGCCGAAATCATCGGGCCGTTGGCGCAGTCTGAGCCGGTCGGGCATGCGGCGGCCGACGCGGCAGCCCAGGCGCTGGGCCTGTCCCGGCGGCAGGTCTATGCCCTGATCCGCCGCGCCCGGCAAGGCGCGGGGCTGGTCACTGACTTCGCTCCTGGGCAGTCCAGTGGTGGTAAAGGCAAGGGCCGCTTGCCGGAGCCGGTCGAGCGCATCATCCGTGAGCTGCTGCAAAGGCGGTTCTTGACCAAGCAGAAGCGCAGCCTGGCGGCCTTCCATCGCGAAGTCGCGCAAGCCTGCAAAGCGCAGAAGCTGCGGGTGCCGACGCGCAACACCGTGGCTTTGCGTATCGCCGGCCTCGATCCGCTCAAAACGGTGCGCCGCCGGGAAGGTCAAGATGCCTCCCGAGAACTGCAAGGCGTGGGCGGCATCCCGCCGGCCGTCTCCGAGCCGCTGGAGCAAGTGCAAATCGACCACACGGTCATCGACCTGATCGTGGTGGATGCACACGACCGGCAGCCGATTGGCCGCCCCTATCTCACGCTGGCCATCGACGTTTTCACCCGCTGCGTGCTCGGTATGGTGGTCACGCTCGAAGCGCCGTCCGCCGTCTCGGTCGGCCTGTGCCTAGCGCATGTCGCCTGCGACAAGCGTCCCTGGCTGGAAGGGCTGGATGTGGCGATGGACTGGTCGATGAGCGGCAAGCCCAGACTGCTCTACCTGGACAACGCGGCCGAGTTCAAGAGCGAGGCGCTGCGTCGGGGCTGCGAGCAGCATGGCATCCGTCTGGACTACCGGCCGCCCGGCCAGCCGCACTACGGTGGCATCGTGGAAAGGATCATCGGCACCGCCATGCAAATGATCCATGATGAGCTGCCGGGCACGACCTTTTCCAATCCCGGCCAGCGCGGCGAGTACGACGCCGACAAGATGGCCGCCCTGACCCTGCGCGAGCTGGAGCGCTGGCTTACGCTGGCCGTGGGCACCTACCACGCCTCGGTGCACAACGGCCTGCTCCAGCCACCGGCCGCGCGCTGGACCGAGGCCGTGGCGCGGATCGGCGTGCCGCCCGTGGTCACACGGCCCACCGCGTTCCTGGTCGATTTTCTGCCGGTCATTCGTCGCACGCTGACTCGCACCGGCTTTGTCATCGACCACATCCACTACTACGCCGATGCCCTCAAGCCGTGGATCGCCCGGCGTGACCGCTTGCCGGCCTTCCTGATCCGGCGCGATCCGCGCGACATCAGCCGCATCTGGGTGCTGGAGCCGGAGGGGCAGCACTACCTGGAAGTCCCGTACCGCACCTTGTCGCACCCGGCTGTCACCCTCTGGGAGCAGCGCCAGGCGCTGGCGAAACTGCGTCAGCTCGGACGCGAGCAGGTGGATGAGTCGGCGCTGTTTCGCATGATCGGCCAGATGCGCGAGATCGTGACCACCGCCCAGAAAGCCACGCGCAAGGCGCGGCGTGATGCGGATCGACGCCAGCACCTCAAGCAGTCGGTTCCGCCCGTCAAGCCTACACCGCCGGATACGGGCATGGCGGACTCGCAGGCAGCCAACCTGCCACCGGCCAAACCGTTCGACCAGATCGAGGAGTGGTAGCCGTGGACGAATACCCCATCGTTGACCTGTCCCACTTGCTGCCGGCGGCGCAGGGGTTGGCCCGGCTGCCAGCGGACGAGCGCATCCAGCGCATCCGTGCCGACCGCTGGATCGGCTACCCGCGTGCGGTCGAGGCGCTGAACCGGCTGGAAACCCTGTTCGCCTGGCCGAACAAGCAACGCATGCCCAACCTGCTGCTGATCGGCCCCACCAACAACGGCAAGTCGATGATCGTCGAGAAGTTCCGGCGTTCGCACCCGGCCTGCGCCGATGCCGACCAAGAGCACATTCCTGTGTTGGTGGTGCAGATGCCGTCCGAACCCTCAGTGATCCGCTTCTACGTCGCGCTGCTCGCGGCGATGGGTGCCCCACTGCGCCCACGTCCGCGGCTGCCGGAGATGGAGCAATTGGCGCTGGCCCTGCTGCGCAAGGTTGGCGTGCGCATGCTGGTGATCGACGAGCTGCACAACGTCCTGGCCGGCAACAGCGTCAACCGCCGGGAATTCCTCAACCTGCTGCGCTTTCTCGGCAACGAGCTGCGCATCCCGCTGGTCGGCGTCGGCACACGCGACGCCTACCTGGCCATCCGTTCGGACGATCAGTTGGAAAACCGCTTCGAGCCGATGATGCTGCCGGTGTGGGAGGCCAACGACGATTGCTGCTCACTGCTGGCCAGCTTCGCGGCTTCGCTCCCGCTGCGGCGACCCTCGCCAATTGCCACGCTGGACATGGCCCGCTACCTGCTCACCCGCAGCGAGGGCACTATCGGAGAACTGGCGCATCTGCTGATGGCGGCGGCCATTGCCGCCGTGGAAAGCGGTGAAGAGGCGATCAACCACCGCACGCTTAGCATGGCCGACTACACCGGCCCCAGCGAACGGCGACGGCAATTCGAGCGGGAACTGATGTGAAGCCTGCACCGCGTTGGCCGTTGCATCCGGCCCCCAGGGAAGGCGAAGCCCTGTCCTCCTGGCTGAACCGGGTCGCTGCCTGCTACCGGATGGACGTGCATGAGCTGCTGGCACACGATCTCGGCCATGACCAGCTCGATGACCTGGATACCGAGCCACCCTTGTCCTTGTTGACGATGATTGCCCAGCGCAGCGGGGTTGAGCTGGAGCGCTTGCGTGAGATGAGCTTGGCCGGCTGGGTGCCGTGGCTCTTGGACAGCCTTGAGGATTCGCTGCCTGCGGCCCTGGAAACCTATGCGTTCCAATGCTCGGTGCTGCTGCCCAAGCGCAAGGCGCGATCCATCACGCGCTGGCGTGCCTGGCTGCCAAGCCAGCCGATGCGCCGGGCCTGCCCGCTGTGCCTGAACGATCCGGTGAACCAGGCCGTGCTGCTTGTCTGGCAACTCCCGCTCATGCTGAGCTGCCCGCAGCATGGCTGCTGGCTGGCGTCCTATTGGGGTCTGCCCGGTCGGCATCTTCAGTGGGACAACGCGGAGGCGGCTCCGTGTCCTGCCAATGCGGCGATTGCTGGCATGGACCGACGCACCTGGCAGGCCCTGACGACCGGTTTCGTGGAACTGCCGCGTCGGCGCATCCATGCCGGTCTGTGGTTCCGGCTGCTGCGCACCCTGCTCGATGAACTGAACACCCCGCTGTCGCACTGTGGCGGCAGCGCGGGCTGCATCCGCCAGGTCTGGGAGCATTGCGGCCATCCGCTGCGTGCGGGGCAAAGCCTGTGGCGGCCCTTCGAGGTGCTGGCCCCGGCCGTGCAGGTGCAGATGCTGGAAGCCGCAGCCACCGCCATCGCGCTGATCGAGTCGAGGGCGCTGTTCCCGCGCGGGGAACACGCCCCGCTGTTCCTGGCCGAACCGCAGACGGGCTTCACCAATGGCCTGCCCGAGAAGAAACCGAAACCCGAACCCGTCAACCATTGGCAACGGGCGGCCCAGGCCATTGGTGAGGCAATCATTGAGGCACGGCACAACCCGGAGACGGCCCGCTCACTGTTCACGCTGGCGTCCTATGGGCGACGCGACCCCGAATCGCTGGAACGTCTGCGGCTCACCTTCGCCAACGAGGGGATTCCTCTGGAATTTCTGTCACATTACGAGCCGTGCACACCCTTTGCGTACCGTAGTCAGAATGACGGGTTAAGTGACAAATTTTGACGCCAGGCACGTTCTGGCTCACACTGTCACATAATCGAACGTATATGTGACAGGTGCGAGATGTTGATCGGCTACATGCGGGTATCGAAGGCGGACGGCTCCCAGGCGACCGACTTGCAGCGTGACGCGCTGATCGCGGCCGGCGTCGATGCGGCGCATCTGTATGAGGATCAGGCATCGGGCAAGCGCGAGGATCGCCCCGGCTTGGCGAGCTGTCTGAAGGCGCTGCGGTCGGGGGATACGCTGATGGTGTGGAAGCTCGACCGGCTAGGGCGCGACCTGCGGCATCTCATCAACACCGTGCACGACCTGACCGGGCGCGGCGTCGGCCTCAAGGTGCTGACTGGCCACGGCGCGGCTATCGACACCACGACCGCCGCCGGCAAGCTGGTCTTCGGCATCTTCGCGGCGCTGGCCGAGTTCGAGCGCGAGCTGATCGCCGAGCGCACGGTAGCGGGGCTGGCCTCGGCGCGGGCACGGGGCCGCAAAGGCGGACGCCCTTTCAAGATGACGGCGGCCAAGCTGCGGCTGGCGATGGCAGCGATGGGGCAGCCGGAAACCAAGGTCGGTGACCTGTGCCAGGAACTCGGCATCACGCGACAGACTTTGTACCGACATATCTCTCCAAAGGGTGAGTTGCGCCCAGATGGGCAGAGACTGCTGGCCAAAATTTGAATCGCCTCTGATATATGACTTCCAAGAAAAACAAGCCGTGCGCTGTCCTCGTGCGACCACGCATCTACATCGGCGACGGGATCGCCATCGGTCCCGGCAAGATCGACCTGCTGCGGGCCGTTGGCGAAACCCGCTCCATTGCGGCAGCGGCCCGTTCGCTCGGCTTGCCCTACAAGCGTGCCTGGTTGCTGATCGACTCCCTCAATGAAGGGTTTGGCCGCCCGGTTGTCGAAACCGCGACTGGCGGCAAAGGCGGTGGTGGCGCATCCCTGACACCACTCGGGCAACAGCTCATCGAGCGTTACGACGCCCTGGAAACCAGTCTCAACGCCAGTGCAGGCAAGGAACTGCAAGCCCTGCGCGACCTGGCGAACTGATCCATTCTTGATTTCGGTTATGGCTTGGCATGGATGCTGCTGTATGCTTATCGTTATGTCTTTTTTGACCTAACGATGTGGTGAACCCGACAAATGCCGTTCAGCGGGTTCTTGTGCCATGACCCGATGAAAAGGAACCCGCCCATGAAACTCCTGCGCCCCTTATTGCTCGCTTGCTCACTGCTGTTCGCGGCGACGGCCCACGCCGAGAAAGTCACCGTCGCGGCGGCGGCCGACCTCAAGTTCGCGATGGACGAGATCGTCGCCACCTTCAAGAAGGCCAACCCGGCCGACGAAGTGGAGGTCATCTACGGCTCGTCTGGCAAGTTCCACACGCAGATTCAGCAGGGTGCGCCCTATGACCTGTATTTCTCGGCCGACATCGGTTTCCCGCGTGAGCTGGCCAAGGCGGGCTTCGCTGCCTCCGATGTCAAGCCCTATGCCTTCGGCCGCATCGTGCTGTGGAGCGCGGGCATGGACGCCAGCAAGATGACGCTGGCCAGCCTGACCGACCCCAAGATCGCCCGCATCGCCATCGCTAACCCCAAGCACGCCCCCTACGGCAAACGGGCCGAGGAATCCTTGCGCGCCGCAGGACTGTGGGAGAAGGTAGAACCCAAACTGGTCTATGGCGAGAACATCGCCCACACCGCGCAATTCGTGCAGACCGGCAATGCTCAGGTCGGCATCATCGCCCTGGCCCTGGCGGTCAATCCCGAGCTGGCCAAGCGCGGCGGCTACTGGCTCATCCCCGACAACCTGCATGAGCCGCTGGAACAGGGTTTCATCATCACCAAGCGTGCCGAAGGCAGTGCCTTGGCCAAACGGTTCGCTGATTACATGGGCAGCAAACCGGCTCGTGCCGTGATGACCAAATACGGTTTCGTCCTGCCGGGCGAAGCCGTCAGCAAGTAGGATGCGGCCATGAGCGTACCTGCCCGCAACGGGCAAGGCTTCGTCGCCGGTTCCATGATCGGCACGCTCGGCGGCCTGATCGGCCTCGGCGGGGCTGAATTCCGCCTGCCGGTGCTGGTCGGCGTATTCCGCCTTGGCACCTTGGAGGCCGTCATCCTCAACAAGGCCATGAGCCTGGTCGTGGTCGCCGCCGCGCTGCTGTTCCGGGGCGGCACGATTGCGCCGGGCACGCTGGCCGATCACCTCGACGTGGTGCTGAACCTACTTGCGGGCAGTCTTGTCGGGGCCTGGTGGGCGGCAGGCCATGCCATCACCCTGTCACGCCAGTGGCTCAACCGCATCATCCTGGTTCTGCTGGTCGCCTTGTCCCTGGTCATGCTCTCGGAAGCCTGGGCCGGTGTGCATGAGGGCAGCACGCCGCTCATCGAAGCCGGGCCGCTGCGCTTTGTGGCCGGATTGATTGCTGGCCTGGGTATCGGCATGGTCGCCGCGCTGCTGGGTGTGGCCGGTGGCGAATTGCTGATTCCCGCCATCGTGCTGCTCTACGGTCTGGACATCAAGCTCGCCGGCAGCCTGTCGCTGATGGTCAGCCTGCCGACCATGATCGTCGGCTTCGCCCGTTACACCCGCGCCGACGCTTTCCAGGTGCTGCGCGAGGAAAGGCCGCTGATGGGCTGGATGGTGGGTGGCTCAATCCTTGGCGCGGCCATCGGCGGGCTGCTGCTTGGCCTGGTGCCGACCGGCTGGCTGATGGGGTTGCTCGGTGTTGTCCTGATGGTCTCGGCCATCAAGACCTTCCAGCACGCACATTGAACGGGAGGGAACATGCTGACCGATAGTGATCTGCAAGCCCTCTGGCTGACCGTGCGCTTGGCAGGAATCGTCACCCTGATCCTGCTGCTGGTCGGCACCCCCATCGCCTGGTGGCTCGCCCGCACCAAGGCGTGGTGGAAGGGGCCAATTGGCGCGGTGGTCGCGCTGCCGCTCGTGTTGCCTCCCTCGGTGCTGGGCTTTTACCTGCTGCTGGCGATGGGGCCGAACGGCCCGGTCGGCCAGCTCACGCAGGCGCTGGGCCTGGGGCCGTTGCCTTTCACCTTCTGGGGTCTGGTCATCGCCTCCGTCTTCTACTCGTTGCCCTTCATGGTGCAACCGCTGCAAACAGCCTTCGAGGCCGTGGGCGACCGACCGCTGGAAGTGGCCGCCACGCTGCGTGCTTCGCCACTGGATGCTTTCTTCACCGTGGCGGTGCCGCTGGCCGCGCCGGGTTTCCTGACGGCCTCGATCCTGACCTTCGCCCACACGGTCGGTGAGTTCGGCGTCGTGCTGATGATCGGTGGCAACCTGCCGGGCGTCACACGGGTTGCCTCGGTACAGATTTACGACCATGTGGAAGCGCTGGAATACATGCAGGCGCACCGCCTCGCGGCGGTCATGCTGATCTTCTCCTTCTTGGTGCTGCTGGCCCTGTATGCCTGGCGGCCCAACCCGAAGAAGGGAGGCTGAGATGGCGGGCATCGATGCTTGCTTCCGGCTCGACTGGCCGGGTTTCTCCCTTGACGTGGATCTCAAGCTGCCCGGCCGGGGCGTCACCGCCCTGTTCGGCCATTCCGGTTCCGGCAAGACCACACTGCTGCGCTGCATTGCCGGTCTGGAACGCGCACCGCACGGGCGGCTCGCCGTCGATGGCGAGTTGTGGCAGGACGCCGGGCGCTGGGTGCCAACCCACCAGCGGCCCATCGGCTACGTGTTCCAGGAGGCCAGCCTGTTCGCGCATCTCACGGTGATGGGCAATCTGCGCTACGGCATGAAGCGCAACGGCGAGGCACAGCGGGTTAGCCTCGACCACGCCATCGCGCTGCTGGGCATCGGGCATCTGCTCGACCGCAAGCCGGATCGCCTCTCCGGTGGCGAACGTCAGCGAGTGGGTATCGCCCGCGCCCTGGCGGTCAGCCCGCGCCTGTTGCTGATGGATGAGCCGCTGGCCGCGCTCGACTTGAAGCGCAAACAGGAAATCTTGCCCTACCTGGAACGGCTGCACGACGAGCTGGATATTCCGGTGCTCTACGTCAGCCACTCGCCTGATGAGGTCGCCAGGCTGGCCGATTACCTGGTGGCGATGGAGGGCGGCCGGGTGCTGGCCAGCGGGCTGCTGGCTGAGACTCTGGCCCGCCTCGACTTGCCGATCCGGCTAGGTGAGGACGCTGGTGCGATCCTCGACGGCACCGTCGGTGAGGTCGATAGCGAGTGGCATTTGGCGCGGGTGGACTTTGACGGCGGCAGCCTGTGGGCACGCGACCAGGGATTGTCTGTGGGCCGCCGCGTTCGAGTTCGTGTGCTGGCACGCGATGTGAGCCTGGCCAGCGAACCAGGCACCAGCAGCATCCAGAACCTACTGCGCGGGCAGATCGATGCCGTCGGCGACGATGAGCACCCTGGTTTGGCGCTCGTGCGTGTCCGAGTTGGTAATTCTGTAATGTTGGCGCGGCTTACCAAGCGGGCAATGGCTGCACTGGATATCAGCAAAGGCCGCGATGTGTGGGTGCAGGTGAAGTCGGTTGCCTTGCTGGAGTAATGCTCCCAACGCTACCCGCAGCACTTGCGTTGCTGCCGGCTCGGTGGACAGGGCACCGAGCCACGCCAAAGGCTGACAGGGACTGGCGCTGCCCGCTCCAGAGTGTTCAACAGGGGGTCGGGTCTGGTGCTCTCCTCACCCGACACTGCCGGCAGCAGTTCCTGCCGGGCCTGCTCCGCCAGCTCCCGGGCCGCTTTTTCCTGTGCCTCTGCCAGTTTCTGCTGCTCATCCGGAGGCAGCGTAATGGGGTCTTCCGCTTTCGCCGCTGATTCAGCCTCCGCCACGCTGCGCACTGTCCGTGCCACCTCATCAGGCTCCGAGATCCGTCCCCCGGTCAGGCGGGCTGCATTGAGCAACCGTTCTTCGCCGTGCAGGCGTATCACCACCCCGCTCTCCGGGTTCTCCTGTGCCAGGCGCAGCGCCGTCTGTGCATCATCAGCAATGAGTGTCTGTCCGTTACGGCTGGCCTGCAGGCCGGCAAACTGCGCATCCTCCCCACCACGCAGCCGGGACTCATCACTGAGCACCACGCGCATCCCGTCATCCTCAATCCGGATTTCGGTCAGCAGTGCCCCGGCTTCTTTTCCGTGACGGGTCCACGCCGGCAGGGCTACATAAGGTGTCGGGTATTTCCTGCCGGCAGCAATGAAGCGCGCCATTGTTTCACCCTCAAGGCCGTTTTCCGCCAGAACCCTGCGTCCCAGCGCGGTTTTATCCAGCCGTGAGGCGGTGGCCAGCAGTCGGTTGCCGGTGTCGGATTCATGGTCACTTTTCTGGTGCAGCAGGTCGTGGGCGGTCTGTCCGGCATTTGAGTGCCGGGCATCGCCACTCCAGCCAGCCAGATCGTCGGTATAGACCTGCACATGCTCTTTTGCGCGTGACAGCGTCACGTAGGTGGACTCCAGAGACGCCATTCTTTTCCTGCCACCTTCGGTACCGGTCAGGGCAATGGCAAAGCGTTCACTGGCCCCCTGCACGCCATACACCGTCAGGGCATAGGCGAGGTCAATATGACGGTCCTCCGTCATGGCCTGCGGGTCGACAATTTTCTCCTGATCTCCCTGGCGAAAGCGGATGGCCCCGTCGTCAGTGAACCCGGCCACCTCCCACAGGCTGTTGGCCACATAGCCGCGGTCGGTGTCCGAGCGGGTAAAGCGCACCCTGTCCCCCTGACTGATCGTCAGATCGCGGGGTGTGAAGAGGGAAATATCCTGTGCAGTGTTCTGCTGAGGAGAGATCAGCACCGACTCCCCGTCAGCATTACGCAGCGTGACCACGGCGTCCTGCATATCCACCTCCGCCACAGTCCAGTAGCGCTCGTTCATCATGGCCACGGCGCCGGTGTACTCAGCAAAGGTTTCAGCCGCACGCAGGGCGTTGTCAGGCACCCGCTGACACTCAGTGCAGGTACGCACGCCGGGTATCGCTTTCTGACGCCGTTCCTGAATACGGTTTCCACAACATTCACACCGGGTAAGGCTTTCACCTTTAACGCTCAACTGTTGCCTGACCGCCTGAATGTGCAGCCTGTTAATCAGGTCTTCCTGCTCCTGTAACTGGTCCAGTACGTCTGCCATCGCTCTTTCCTGTGTATGCTGCCCGGACACGCTACCGCCCATCCCTTTCTCGTCTTCCAGGGCACTAACTATTCCGGATTGTGTTGTTGCGGCCGGTTTCCCGGCCCGTTTACTGTGTGACGACCTGTCCGGTCGTCGGATCGACGGTGTCCCCTACCCTGAAGTCCTGCAGCTGCTTCAGCATGTCCGGCGTATTACCCGGCATGGCAGCAGGCGTTGATGAGGCAGAAGGTTGATTTTGTTTCTTACGTGCAGCAGCTTTCGCGCGCGCTTCCTCCAGTGTTTCGAGCTGGAAGCCGTCCTGGAAAACAAGCGTGACTTCATTGCCCGCGCCGATTGGAATGACCGGGTGGTACTGTTCGGCGCGTTTGATGTAGTAATCGGAGAGTGTTTTGGCGGCAGAACTGACACCACCGCCGAGCCCTGCCTGGCCGATATCGCCGGCGCTCATGCTGGCAGTTGCGCCGACACCCACGGTACCCCACTCTTTATCCGGAAGAACTGCAGATATTCGGCGTGGTGATGGCATTCATACATAAGACGCGGGGTACGAATTGATGTTCGCTTTGGCTGACGTCAACAGCTTCTACGCCAGCTGTGAGAAAGTATTTCGTCCGGACCTGCGTAACAGGCCCGTTGTGGTGCTCAGTAACAATGATGGTTGCGTCATCGCGCGCAGTGCCGAAGCGAAACGGCTGGGTATTAAAATGGGCGTCCCCTGGTTCCAGCTGAAGACGGCACAATTCCCGGAGCCGGTCATCACGTTCTCGAGCAATTACGAGCTCTATGCGTCTATGTCGAACAGGGTTATGTCTCATCTTGAGGAGCTGGCGCCGCGCGTGGAGCAGTACAGCATCGACGAGATGTTTCTGGACATTCGCGGCATAGACCGCTGCATTAATTTTGAGGACTTCGGCCGGCAGCTGCGCGAGCACGTACGCTCCGGTACGGG
This sequence comes from Citrobacter sp. R56, assembly GCF_016811995.1. Lineage (GTDB taxonomy): Bacteria > Pseudomonadota > Gammaproteobacteria > Enterobacterales > Enterobacteriaceae > Citrobacter_D > Citrobacter_D enshiensis. The sequence continues at coordinate 39,367 of NZ_CP069160.1, read as the reverse complement.
GCTGACAATCGGCGTCGGGATGGGGCCGACCAAAACGCTGGCTAAAAGCGCACAATGGGCGTCTAAGGAATGGCGGCAGTTTGGTGGCGTGCTTGCTCTGACTTCTGGCAATCCAAAACGAACGGAGAAACTGTTGTCACTGCAGCCAGTAGACGAAATCTGGGGGGTTGGCCGAAGGATCTCAAAGAAACTGAGCACAATGGGGATAACAACTGCACTACAGCTGGCGCGCGCGAACCCTGTATTTATCAGGAAAAATTTCAGCGTTGTGCTGGAGAGAACCGTTCGGGAACTCAACGGAGAAAGCTGTATTTCGCTTGAAGAAGCGCCTCCGCCAAAACAGCAGATTGTCTGTAGCCGGTCCTTTGGGGAGCGTGTCATGACGTATGAAGCCATGCGCCAGGCAGTTTGTCAGTACGCTGAGCGTGCAGCTGAAAAGCTGCGCGGCGAGCGTCAGTTCTGCAGGCATATTGCCGTTTTTGTGAAGACGTCACCGTTCGCTGTGAACGAACCGTATTACGGGAATGTGGCCAGTGAAAAGCTGATGACTCCCTCGCAGGATACCAGGGACATCATAGCCGCAGCGGTGAAAGCACTGGATCGGATCTGGGTGAATGGCCATCGATATGCAAAAGCAGGTTGCATGCTCAATGATTTCACTCCTACCGGGGTTTCGCAGCTGAACCTCTTCGATGATACTCAGCCCCGGAGCAACAGTAACCAGCTGATGAAAGTCGTGGACGGCATTAACCATTCAGGACTGGGAAAAGTGTGGTTTGCGGGACGAGGCATTGCTCCTGAGTGGCAAATGAAACGAGAAATGCTTTCCCCTGCGTACACAACGCGCTGGAATGATCTCCCGGTGGCAATGATAAGATGATCTGCCACCAAAAGATTTCGCATGCGAAATATGGGTTATATCTACCCGTCAGAATTCGTCATCCGAATAGCCAGATTTCGCATGCGAAATCACTCCTTTTGTGCGGCCTTCCGTTAAATAGTGCGTGACTGTTGTTTCTGATGTGGAGTAATCAACACCCTCTACTTTATGAACTTCTATGCCATCGAGTTTTAACTCAAGTATATCTTCCCTATTTTTCTTACGTGATAGCACTTTAAATTCACGACGGAAATCATCGGGAGTCGTCCTTATCTCTGGGTCAAAGTACGAAATATCCTCATCGTGCTGATACATATTTACTTCAGCTTCCCGGAACCTTCGGTCTGCATTCAGTACCCCAGATGATTTATGAAACAGGATAATATTCATGACAGAAGGGTCAGTGCTTTCCTTTGGCTTTTGCGCGGAAGCGAACAGTATCCCATCGAGTTCGCAATGCTCAAATGTTGAGAGATAATCAGCGATAGCTTGCGTCAGCAGGTAATTTGTTTCTTCAAGCTCAGGAACAACCGGCATAACAAGTTTTCTGGAGAGATTCTGAATAAAACTACTGCGTTCATATCGAAGAAGATACTCAGGATCAAAGCGGCTAAATCCGTTAACAGCCAGCCCTTTGAGACTGGAGAGGTCGAGTAACCTGACTGTCCGCAACAAAGTGAACTCAGCAACAGCAACATAACTACCGACAGGTGGCCGCACTTCAGATATGGCATTTTTTCTGGACGTAGCGCCATAGAAGACAGAGATACCTCTAGCATTCATTCTGCCGGAAGGTGTCAGCTCAGGAGGAGGAGGTCCGAAACTCGACTCGGGCATACGTAATGCGATTTCAAGTGCATCCTCTGACTGAAAAATACGACCACGGAAAATTGGTTTGTTAGGCTCAAAATCGATGAATGCTGAGGGATGATTTTCGTGAAGGTAAGTAAAAACCTCTTCGAAAGTTGCCATCGCGTCCATATTAAAGAATCGATTACTCTCCCGAAGTTTCCTTTCCATTGAATTCCATTTTCTGGACAGGTTTCCTGAGATGGTTACAGCTTCAACAAAATGAGGCTCATCACCATATTTTCTATCATGTGAGCTCCAGTCAAACCATAACTCCTCGAGCAGTTCCGATAAGTCATCAATGATATTATCATTGGCTGTGACCTCTTGCTCCAGAACTGAGAAGAGAGGTTCACCTTCATACTCTTCCTGATAATGGTTATATTCTCCGCCCCTATAATAATTTTCAATCAACCAGTCGACCTTTTCAGCCAGTGTTTCCATCGACATCGTCATCTCTTCGGAGTCACAATAATCGCATGATTCTGAGGCATCAGGATCGCTTGCGATGATGTTGTTCAGATAACGGTCATCGTTCAGACACTGCCTGCAAATTCTCTTTGAACCCGGCACTCTGTTTAATCCTTAGGTTAGATAGATTTCGCATGCGAAATCTTTCGGTTTAATCTCGTCGATGCAGCTGTATAAGAGCCTCAGAAGGACGATAGTGCTGCTTTGCCCACCGCCCGTAATTATTAACGGACTCATACTGACGTTCTGCAGCACCATCACGGTAATACAGTATATGGATAATCCCGTGTAGCTGCAGATAACTGGCTACAGTGGTTACATTATTACGAACGAAACGCGTGTGGCTCTGGAAGATATCAAGATCAACTCCGTCCTGTCCGTCATCAAGCGCATCAAGAATAAAAGCGATTAATGCAGAAGCGATAGAACGTCTGCCAGAGCCTGCGATACAAGCATCAAGCTCTTGAAAAGTCATCTGGATTTCCTGTTGTTACGGTAGCTGGAATCCTCTTCAATTGCAGCCACGAACCATCCGGTAGCAGTTTGCCTGTCTATGCTATCAGGCAAGGAAGCCACTAACTGCTCAAGTGGAAGTGTACGATTGGCTCTGAATATCAGCGCCGACATACCACACCAGTCCTGGTTACTTTCGGGCTTCCAGCCGATGCTGAGCATCAATGTTAACGCCGTCTGAGCTGCCCACAACGGAGTTTCAGCCGGGTTAGAGGCCCATGAAAGTAATGCCGCGCCGGGTACGGGCCTGCTTCTTGTAACGTATCCTAGATTGATAGCCGCTTCTGTTAATGCGGCAGCTGCTTCGGATTGCGTTCCGGGATAACGAAGCGCCCAGTGGCGGACAATTTGGCCACGGAATGCCGTGGCCATTTCGGTGAACGGGGTTGATTTCATCACTGAGAGCGCATTCCTTTGACGCGTAGTTCAGAAGCCTCAACTGAAATCTCACCAATGTCCATTTTCACCCACACATACCCAGCTTTGTCTGGCGCACGGTCAGTCATTATTACCCCTTGCTGATCGTCTATCTCGACAACAACCTGCCAGGTTTTTACATCTGAATTGCTGCCCAAAGGCTTGGTTGGTTTTTTGTTCTGAGCCTTAGATTTCGCATGCGAAATCTCACCTTTGTTTTTGTTTTTTACTGCATCAAGAACAGCTTTAACCTGCGAACGTGAAATACCAGACTCTCGCGCAGCTGCGACAAGCTTCTCGGCCTCTTCGGGAGACTTTTCATTTACCTGTATCAGTGTGTATGCCAGATCGACATCAGATGTGACTTTATCCCGGAGAAGGGCGGTAACATTTTCTGGTGCATCAATGAGACGAAGGTGTTTACTGACAAATGAGGTAGGCTTACCCATTGTTTTTGCGATTTGCTCACCCGTCATATTGAACTCATGCTTGAGCTCATAGAACGATTTTGCAGTCGCTAATGGTTTCAAACCAGACTGCTGCAGGTTTTCAATGAGCTGACCGATGATGCGTTCTTTTCTTTCCCGTGGTGGTTTACCAACATAAATATCAATGTGGGTATCACCACGCTTGCGGGCAGTGCGAACACGCGTTTCGCCTAACCATATCTGGTAGCCACGTCTGTCACGAGGATAACAACGAGGTGGGGTAAGCATCCCTATCGTTTCGAAGGTATCAGACATACCATCGATGATATCTTCCTCGAAGTCTTCTTCAGGTCGCACTTGATCTTCAGCATAAACCAGATTTATATCGACGCGTATTATCTGACCATCAGGTTCGATATCCGGGCGTGCAATATCCGCCATAATCTGGTGTGCAGCTATATCATGGCTCTGCTCATCTGGCTGTTTATTTGCAATGACTTTTTCAATATCAGAAACAACAGCAGAATTTTTTTTCATTTCCTGCTGCGCCTGTAGTCGCTTCATAAAAGGTTTCTTGGCCATTACTTACCTCCTGCGAGCATAATAATTTTCTGGGTAAGTTCTTTATACTGAATTGCAGGAAGACATTTTGGGTCGTATTCATCAAAGGAGAGACCAAGTTCGATCGCTTCTTTTGCAGCAGCAGGTACAAATGATATATAGGCGAGAATGTATTCTTCAGAGTAGCCTTTTCCCTGAAGGATCTCGATGAGGAGATTCAGATTCAGTGTATCAATAGGCCCCAGATATCCTTCTTTAAGTGGTTTTTTATAATTTTTCACCTGCGTCTGGGTCACGTAAGTCCCCATGAACTGCAGCGAAGGATTGTAGTTCCGCTTAATTTTCTGCATATAAGTAAGCTGTTTACCAACTGCATTACGGGCCTGCTTCTCCAGCAGGGTAGGGATCAGAAGATAATCAGCTGACATATGCGCTGCGATCATAACATTTGAATAAGATGGCGCTGAATCAGCAATAATAAAATCAAACTGTTTCTTCAGTTCTTCAATACGTTCCCTGAAGTCGAACATGCAGTCGCTGTTTCGGTAGTTAATTTCATTAAGTTCACTGGTAGCACCGATAAAAAAGCGCCCGCCAGGAAGCTCAATCGGTCGAATCTCTGTTTCAGAAAAGAAAAGCTGATATGTATTCGCTTCACCGGGTGTAAAACTGTTACTTAAAGGTTCGCGTTCTATCTCATAAGGTAAGCCGTCAGGGAATGCCCTCTCCGTCAGACCAGTTGTCCAGTCCATATCAATTTCAAGCACGCGGAAACCAGCTTTACGAAGATCATGTGCAATTTCACTGGATGACTGCGATTTAACGATTCCGCCCTTCTGACTACATACAACGATCAGTTTTCCGATAGGTCCAATTTTCAGTGTCATGTAACAGTCCTTAAGATTTCGCATGCGAAATGTTTGAGAAGGGGCGGCACGGCTTGAAAGAGTATTTCAATAATGAAATGAATTCATTGCGGGATTTCATACACACTCCTGTGAGTCAGGCGTTTGTTGTCGAGCTTTCATGACGACATAAACAGTATACAGATAAACATTAGAGTATCAATAATGATACGCAATAGATTTCGCATGCGAAATCACATTTTGATTATTTCTGGTGATCGTAATTGATTTTGTTGACCCACTACGCAAACCGTGAGTCTGTTCAGAGCTTGCATCTGAGCAGGCGAAGGGTTGGACAAGCCCGATGGGCGCGTCAGCCTGTCACATTTGGGTATACTCTATATATACCACCCGAAAAAATACTGGCGAATGTTATTGTTACCACATAAGTGATACCATCATAAGCAAGACCACTTAAAAGTTACCAGAAGGACAAAATATGTTCGTTTTTGGTTACCTCCGGGCATCCACTTCAGAGCAGGATGCCAGCCGCGCAAAAAATGCGCTGAAGGCATTTGCAAACCAAAATGGCCACCGTATTGCTGGCTGGTATATCGATAATGTCTCCGGTACGACAATGAACCGTCCTGAACTGATCAGGCTTCTTGGTGATGCGGAACCTGGTGATGTGATTCTCATAGAACAGGTCGACAGGCTTACCCGCCTGGATGATGCAGGCTGGGAGACACTCAGAAAGCAAATTACCGATAAGCAGCTGGCCATCGTCAGTCTTGATCTACCGACCAGCCATCTGGCGCTCTCCAGCACAGTAAGTGATGACTTTACCCGAAGCATGCTGAAGGCCGTAAATGGCATGATGCTGGATATGCTCGCCGCTATTGCCCGAAAAGATTACGAAGACCGTCGACGCCGTCAGTCAGAGGGCATCAGTAAGGCGAAAGCTGAAGGAAAATACCGAGGCAGGGTGGCCGACGCGCAGAAACATGAATTGATACGCACTCTGCGTCTGGCCCACGGAAAATCACTGCGTGAAACAGCCCGGCTAGCTGGCGTATCAAAGATGACAGTAATCAGAGTCTGTAACGGCAATCATAAACAGGATACTGATTGATGATACTTATTCACGTTAGGTTCAGAACAAACAATTAAACTTATGGAGCGAATATGGCTGAAAGAATATCTCAAAGAGAACGGGAGTTGTTGGAGGAATTCCTTTGTACTGTTCTGTATGATTTCAGTAAAGGCAGTATAACCCGCCATCAGGCTGTCAGCGGTATCGCGACATTATATACAGCTGCCGCAGAAGGACGGAGAGAAGAGGTTTTAGAATATCTGAGAGAGGGAAGAAAGTTGCTAAGGCAGTAATTGATGATGAGTAAAGATGGTTTAGGAAGGGGACCGAACCACCCCGGAACGGCCCCCTGAAGGAATGGCAATTCCGTTCACCGCCAATATTAGCTTTTTCCGGGCTGTGATAACATCTCCGGGTCATTTTTCAGAGCCAGGGCAGATGAAGAAGAAAAACAGCACACCCACTCCTCACGATGCCACGTTCAGGCAGTTCCTGACGCAACCGGATATTGCCCGGGATTTCATGGAAATCCACCTGCCTGCAGAGCTGCGAGCAGTCTGCGATCTCAGCACGCTGAAACTGGAATCAGGCTCGTTCGTTGAGGATGATCTCCGCCAGTATTTCAGCGACGTCCTCTATAGCCTGAAAACTACAGCCGGCGACGGCTATATTCATGTTCTGGTCGAGCACCAGTCAACGCCGGACAAACATATGGCTTTCCGCCTCATACGCTATGCGGTAGCCGCCATGCAGCGCCACCTGGAGGCAGGGCATAAAAAACTGCCACTGGTGATACCGGTGCTGTTCTATACGGGTAAGCGCAGCCCGTATCCGTACTCTACTCGTTGGCTGGATGAATTTGACGCTCCCGAGCTGGCAGGCAAACTCTACAGCAACGCTTTCCCGCTGGTAGACGTTACGGTCATTCCGGATGATGAAATCACTGGCCATCGCAGCATGGCCGCCCTGACTTTACTGCAAAAGCATATTCACCAGCGGGACCTGGCAGAACTGGTCGACCGGCTGGCACCCATCTTGCTGGCGGGATACTTGTCTTCATCGCAGGTGATATCGCTGGTACACTATATAGTGCAGGCAGGCGAAACATCCGACGCCGAAGCCTTTGTACGCGAACTGGCACAGCGTGTGCCGCAACACGGAGACGCACTTATGACCATCGCACAACAGCTTGAACAGAAGGGCATCGAGAAGGGGATTCAGCTCGGTGAACAACGCGGCATTGAAAAAGGCGAGCGCGAAGCCACCCTTAAAATTGCACGAACCATGCTCCAGAACGGCATTGACCGCAATACCGTCATGAAAATGACCGGTCTGACTGAAGACGACCTGGCGCAGATCCGCCACTAATCACCCTTTCCTGGCACTCCCTGTCTGGTCATCAGCGAATACTGGTGGGGCAGGGAGTCACCAGACTCAAGTTCAGCCAGCCACAGCGATTAAACAGCTTCATCACCTCGCCACATTCCCCCGTCAGACACGCTGTCAACGGATTTATCTGTAAAGCGACATAGAGATTGGCTCGTAAGAGATAAATGCCGTTCACACCCGCACTGAGCGCCACAGCATTCCGACCGGCCCCCAGTGAGCAGCTTCTCAGTCGGGCACAATCCAGTAAAAAAGCGATGAGTCATCGATGGAGATACAGGCTAGAAAAGTGCGGTTCTGGCTTGTTCATATCCCGAATGATCACGTGCGTAACATTTTCATTAAATACAATTATGTCAATTATTTTTATTCACAATATGTTGATAGTGTAGCGTACGCGCCAGCAAGTAAATATTGTTAAAATTTTAAGCAATAAATGTTCTCACGTTCGTCCAGTAAAAAGCGTAGATCATTGAAAGCATTGTACGATTGTGTTGAGCTGAGACTACCTCTTCGTCGCGGATAATGACCATAGCTAATTGGCTATTACATTGAGACTCAGTCTGGTGATATGGTATGCTCAAGTTGAGGATGATGTAATCAAGTTATCCCAGTAACAATTTATTTTTAGGCAAAATAGCAAACATATTTTCCGGGGCTGAAAATATGGGATTATGCAGATAATTGCAAGTTCGCACCCATACCGGATATCGAACTGTATGTTTTTATTATGGGGGAATGACCGTGATCAAAAAAATTTGTCAGGTAATTGATGGGGAGTACGTCTGCGACATTGATATCAGTGTTGAGGAATGGAAAACATTATTAATGAATGAAAAAGTTTTTGATTCTAAAAGTATTGCAGCATTAAAGAAATGGTTCATTGAACCAAGTCATTCTTGCACGTGTTTCGATATAGGTAAAAAGTACGATCTGCACAGTATGAGTGCTAATGGTGTTATTAATGGACTGGGTGGAAGGGTTCAAAAAGAACTTGGTAGATTCGAAGTTAAAGGGATCGGAAATATAGCATCCGGCACAAAATTCATTACAGTCATGAAGAGTAAAGAAATCGGCGGAAAACCAAAAAGAAACTTATGGACAATTCGTGAAGAACTTGTCCAAGCAATTAAGGAGCTGGATTTTTTTGGTACAACAGAAAACACCAGTAATGAATTTTACTCTGACGATGAGTTGGTCAATGCCATGGAGAAAAATAATAACTTTGATGAAGATCGAACATTTGAATATACCGGAAAAGCTAAACCAAAGAAAAAAGCAATAGAAGTAAAAAATGGCCTATCATACCCAAGAAATAAAGTCGTATCAAAAAATGCATTGAACAAAGCAGGATACAGATGTGAAGTCGATAGCGATCATCCAACATTCAGAAGGCGAAATTCACCCTTGCACTACACTGAACCTCATCACATTGTACCTATGTCCAGGCAAGATGCTTTTGATACTTCTCTTGACGTCGAAGAAAATATAATATCACTGTGTTGCAATTGCCATAAACAAATTCACCTTGGTCAGGGATATGAAGATATGCTGGAGAAAATATATAATGAGAGAAAAGAATTATTAAAAAAAGTAGATATAGATATATCACTGGAAAACTTGATTATTTATTACAAAATGGAAAGTAAGTGAGTTTCAAAGGAGAGTGATACCTTCATTTTATTGGTCGAGATGAACAGCAGATGATGTTTCCGGCAAGTATCTGGTTCAGGAATTTTCTGTTAAAAAATAGGTAAAAGCAGTCTTGAGCCCTGACTGCGAATTGCCATTGCGCATGACCAGAGAACAGGACGAGCCCCCCTGTCGAACCCAGGCATAAGAAACAATTTTAAAACAGAGGCTTAATTAAAATTAGCAATTCCCGTCGAAATAATCGGCAAGCAGAATTGGCTCAGGTGAATTTCACTCGGTGCAGTACAAACGTTGGAGGATTTAAAAGGAAAAACCCGAAATGAATCGGGTTTTGATTAATTAACGATTAACAGGCTCCCGTGCCCGGGAACACTCTGACTGTACGCGCAACATCATATTTCCGCAACCATTATTTTTGATTACCAAGCCATTTATTCATCTGCTCAATTTCACCTTTTTGAGCTTTAATGATGTCCTGCGCGAGCTTTCTCATTTCCGGATCTTTTCCGTATTTGAGCTCAGTTTCCGCCATTGCGATTGCTCCTTCATGGTGTGCGATCATACCTTTTGCAAAGGCCTTGTCGGGGTCGGGCTCATTAACGGCGGCCATCATTTTGTCATGCATGTCTTTCATGCCAGCCATATATTCCTGTGACGATGCCGATGAGTGCATATCTGACATTTTCATGTCCGAATGCTCAGCGGAAATGGCTGGCAGGGATAACATTAATATTACAAAAAAGGTGTTTTTGATTTTCATAAAATAAGTCCTTTTCAGGTAGGTACCGGTTAATTGTAGCTGAGTCAGATAAAAAAGCCCCCAGATGGGGGCAAAAATGTCACAACATATCCGGTTAAGGAATAATCTATCAAGGAAAGGGTAAAAGCACGGATACTACAGTCGCATTCAGCCTGCATTGCTCATACGGCGGTGCGCTTCGGCCATGGCCTGATGTGGGCCGGACTGACCGTTATTCATGAATTCGTGGGCAACCGCTGCTCTTTCATGCTCATCCATCGCAGCGTAAGACGTTGACGAAACGGGCGTGGATACAGTGTTATTTCCCATCATTTTCTGATGACTTTCCACCATTTTCTGGTGCGCATCCGCCGATCCGTTCGTCATGGTTTCATGAGCAATAATGGCCTGTTCATGCTGGTCCATACCGGCCATACGAGGAGCAGTCCCCTGGATCCCGACAGGAGCCGCAGCAGACTGCATCTGGTGAGCAGGAGCCTGTGCATTGTTGACGCGTTCATGAATATTCACGGTTGCAGTGGCCCAGGCCGAAGAAATTAAACCAAAGCCCAGCAAGGATGCTAATACGATATTTTTCATGATAAATCTCCATTTCTGAATTAGTAATGTCCGGGGAAGTACAACCGGTGTTTTCAGTTCCATAACTGAAACAGGTTCGGCAGTGTTTATTTCTCCGGGAGGGGACTGGATATTCATTCCCTGGCGTACTCTGACGCCGGGTATTGATGAAGCAATCCAGACTTCCTGATAAGTTGCACTAATTATATCGAATGGCTTCTGTTTGCTGCATGACAGGCTAATGACATCTTTGTCATTTAAATCTTTATTCTCAGTATTGGGTTTCCGGAATCATTTTCTCAAGTCTGGGCACGGATAAGATAAAACGAGTTGAGCGTACGTCCGATTCCACCTGCACTCTTCCGTGATGTGCTTCCACGATTGACTTCACAATCGCAAGGCCGATGCCGCTGCCTTCTCCTTTTCGTTGTCTGGACGGATCCACCCGATAAAAACGATCAAACAGCTTTGATAAATGCTCTTCAGGGATTGGTTTCCCCGGATTTTCAATCACAAGATTAAAAAAACTCTCCTGCTCTCTTATTGAGACGGTGATTGCCTGTCCCTCTGGGGTATAACGCAGAGCATTGGATAACAGGTTATTAATAGCTCTTCTGAACATTTGTGGATCTCCCTCAACCAGACAGGGCATACCGTTAAATTTGAGCATAATATTACGTTCTTCGGCCCAGGCTTCGAAAAACTCGAAGACTTTCATGACTTCCGCTCTGAGATCAAACCGAACCCTGTCAGGTATCAGCTGATTATTGTCCGCCTGTGCCAGGAACAGCATATCGCTGACCATTTTGGTCATCCGGTTATACTCTTCAAGGCTGGAGTAGAGGACATCTTCGAGTTCCTTCTGCGTTCGATCCTGACTCAGTGCGATTTCAGTTTGCGTAACAAGGTTGGTGATGGGCGTTCTGATCTCGTGCGCGATATCGGCAGAGAAATTGGCCTGGCGGGTAAAGACATCCTCAATCTTTCCAATCATATGATTGAACGAGATAACCAGCTGCTCCAGCTCAATGGGTACGCGTGTCGGTTCCAGCCGTGCATCAAGATTCTCGGAGGTGATGTTTTTAATGGCATTGCTGACATTACGAAGGGGCAGGTGCCCCTGACGGACAGCTATTCGAATAATAAGAACAATCAGCAGGCTTATCACGACGGCAATCGCAATCAGATTTTTTTTCAGTGCATCGAGGTAATGGAGATGGAAATTAATGGAGAGGCCAGTCAGCATGACATAATTCTGCTGTTTACCCTGAAATATCGCCTGACCAGAGGAGGCGATAATCCTGTATGTTTCCATCTTCATTCCGGACCCGGTATCCATCGGTCTCGCAGGATCCTCCACCGTCCAGAGAAAGACATCCCGTGCACGGCTATGCTCGCTAAAATCGGCTGAATTCACGGCAGAGCGTAAAGCTGCGCCCTGCACAGAGCTGTACAGCACCTCTCCCCGGGGATTAAGTAGCAAAAGAGCAACGTTACGGTAGCTGGCAATCGATTCCTTTATTTTGCTTATTTTTTTTTCATCCGGATCAACCGGAGACTGCAGTATACGGTTTAGTGTGGTGCTGATTTGTTGCAGATCGCTGACATCCTGCTCAGCAAAATGCTTTTCAACAGAATGCAGCATAAACCAGGTAAAGGCGATAAACGCCAGTATTGTGGACAGGCTGATAAAAAAGGTCAGCCGCAGAGCGAGTGAGAAAGGTCGTCTGGACGGTTTGCTATGCATCCGGGATCTCCAGCATGTAGCCCACGCCCCGCACTGTCTGGATCAGCTTTGTCGCGTAATCGTTGTCTATTTTAGCGCGGAGACGCTTTACTGCGACATCAATCGCGTTAGTGTCGCTGTCAAAATTCATGTCCCAGACCTGAGAGGCAATCAGGGAGCGGGGAAGAACTTCTCCCTGATGGCGAATGAAGAATTCCAGCAGGCTGAACTCTTTACTGGTGAGTACAATGCGGTTCCCGGCGCGGCTGACTTTTCTGGATACGAGATCAACCGAGAGGTCAGCCACTTTAAGCTGGCTTTCCGTGATCATCGTGTTTCCCCGCCTGAGGAGGGTCCTTACCCGGGCGAGCAGTTCAGCAAACGCAAAGGGTTTTACCAGATAATCGTCCGCTCCCAGCTCAAGTCCTTTGACCCTGTGTTCGATCGTGCCAAGGGCCGTCAGCAGTAAGACCGGCATTCCCTTTCCGGCTGTGCGCAACATGCGGATGATATCCCAGCCGTTCACATCAGGCAGCATGATATCCAGAATGACTAAATCATACTCGGCTGACATGGCAAGATGATATCCGGTCAGACCATTATCAGCATGATCCACGACGAACCCTGCCTCTGTAAGCCCCTTGCTGAGATATTCACCAGTTTTAATTTCGTCTTCGACGATCAATATTTTCATCTTGCTCCCCGGCTGGCTGCTAATGTCATTCTATTGTTCCCACGATCGTTATCAACGGATTACAGCAAAAATGACAACATTGTCATTATCCTGTCACCCGACAAACAGAGTGCGTCCGGTAAAGTACCCCTATCAATAATCTGGACTTCATTTGAACCATTTACCAGGTCTGCCTGGACGAGAAGCGTTATGTTCAAATTAAAATTACTCAGTATTAGCACGATATTCATCCTGGCAGGCTGTGTGTCGCTTGCGCCTGAATATCAGCAGCCCGCAGCACCGGTACCCCAGCAGTTTTCACTGTCCCGTAACAGCCTGACACCCGCAGTGAATAGTTATCAGGATACAGGCTGGCGTAACTTTTTTGTCGATCCCCAGGTTACAAGGCTGATTACTGAAGCTCTGAATAATAACCGTGATTTGAGAATGGCTGCCCTGAAGGTTGAAGAGGCCCGGGCCCAGTTCAACGTCACGGATGCAGATCGTTATCCCCAACTGAATGCCTCATCCGGGATCACATACAGCGGTGGTCTGAAAGGTGACAAACCGACCACACAGGAGTACGACGCGGGTCTGGAGCTCAGCTATGAGCTCGATTTTTTTGGCAAACTTAAGAACATGAGTGAGGCTGATCGCCAGAACTACTTTGCCAGCGAAGAAGCCCGTCGTGCCGTACACATCCTGCTGGTCTCCAACGTTTCACAGAGCTATTTCAGCCAGCAACTGGCGTACGAACAACTCCGTATTGCGCGGGAAACGCTGAAAAATTATGAACAATCTTATGCATTCGTTGAGCAACAACTGGTGACCGGGAGTACGAACGTTCTGGCGCTTGAACAGGCCAGGGGGCAAATCGAAAGTACCCGCGCCGAAATAGCCAAACGAGAAGGCGATCTGGCTCAGGCAAACAATGCCCTGCAACTGGTGCTGGGAACGTACCGCGCAGTTCCGTCAGAAAAAGGGATGAAAGGTGGGGAGATCGCACCAGTAAAATTGCCACCAAATCTGTCGTCACACATTTTGCTGCAGCGCCCGGATATTATGGAAGCGGAGTATCAGCTGAAAGCAGCTGATGCCAATATTGGCGCAGCACGAGCGGCCTTTTTCCCGTCCATTACCCTGACCAGTGGTCTCTCCGCAAGCAGTACGGAGCTGTCCAGCCTCTTCACGTCAGGAAGTGGCATGTGGAATTTTATTCCTAAAATTGAAATTCCTATTTTTAATGCTGGCAGGAACAAAGCCAATCTGAAGCTGGCTGAAATTCGCCAGCAACAGTCGGTGGTTAATTACGAACAAAAAATTCAGTCAGCCTTTAAGGATGTTTCCGACACGCTTGCGCTGCGCGACAGCCTTAGCCAGCAACTTGAGTCACAGCAGCGTTATCTTGATTCACTTCAGATAACTCTACAGCGTGCCAGAGGATTGTATGCAAGTGGTGCTGTCAGTTACATCGAAGTGCTGGATGCAGAACGTTCCCTCTTCGCGACGCAGCAAACCATTCTCGATCTTACCTATTCCCGACAGGTTAACGAAATTAATCTGTTTACCGCGCTGGGTGGCGGTTGGGTAGAGTAAATTTAGTCAATTAATCAGGAAATTAAAAATGCGTAATTCACTTAAAGCCGTTTTATTTGGTGCCTTCTCTGTCATGTTTTCTGCCGGTCTTCATGCTGAAACACATCAGCATGGCGATATGAATGCTGCCAGTGATGCTTCGGTACAGCAGGTTATCAAGGGCACCGGTATCGTTAAAGACATTGATATGAATAGTAAAAAGATTACCATTTCGCACGAAGCAATCCCGGCGGTGGGCTGGCCTGCAATGACCATGCGCTTCACTTTTGTTAATGCAGACGACGCTATCAATGCCCTGAAAACCGGCAATCATGTCGATTTCTCGTTTATTCAGCAGGGCAATATCTCCTTACTCAAAAGCATTAACGTTACGCAATCCTGATTAACAGTCCGGAGCGAATACATCCAGTGCGCCTGAACATTCATTAAGGGATTACTGTGAATGTTCGGGCGCATATGCCAGGTGTTTTGATTTTTCAGTGAGAAATTGTATGGCTTCTTTAAAGATAAAATATGCTGCAATAATTATCAGCAGCCTCATAGCAGGAGGGCTGATATCGGTTACTGCCTGGCAGTATGTAAACTCATCACAAAAAACAGTACCAGCAGAACAAAAGGCACCGGAGAAAAAGGTACTTTTCTGGTATGACCCGATGAAACCGGATACCAAATTTGATAAACCCGGAAAATCTCCCTTTATGGATATGGACCTGGTGCCGAAATATGCTGATGAAAGTGGCGATAAAAGCAGTGGCGGGATCCGTATCGATCCAACCCAGGTTCAGAATCTGGGATTAAAAACGCAAAAAGTCACGCGAGGAATGCTGAATTATTCTCAGACAATCCCGGCTAATGTCAGTTATAACGAGTATCAGTTTGTCATTGTGCAGGCGCGTTCTGACGGTTTCGTCGAAAAAGTGTATCCCCTGACGATTGGCGATCATGTGAAGAAAGGCACTCCGCTTATCGATATCACCATTCCTGAATGGGTTGAGGCACAAAGTGAGTTCCTGCTGTTATCCGGTACAGGCGGTACGCCAACCCAGATAAAAGGGGTTCTGGAGCGACTTCGTCTGGCTGGTATGCCGGAAGAGGATATACAAAGGCTGCGTTCAACCCGCACAATCCAGACCCGTTTTACCATTAAAGCACCTATTGATGGTGTCATTACTGCATTTGACCTGCGCACCGGCATGAATATTTCGAAAGATAAGGTGGTGGCTCAGATTCAGGGGATGGATCCGGTCTGGATCAGCGCTGCAGTGCCAGAATCTATCGCCTATCTGCTGAAAGATACGTCGCAGTTTGAAATTTCGGTACCGGCTTATCCGGATAAAACATTCCATGTTGAAAAATGGAACATTCTTCCCAGCGTGGATCAGACAACCCGCACGCTTCAGGTCCGTCTCCAGGTTTCTAATAAGGATGAGTTTCTCAAGCCGGGCATGAATGCCTATCTCAAACTGAATACCCAAAGCCAGGAGATGCTGCTGATACCAAGCCAGGCCGTTATCGATACCGGCAAAGAACAGCGCGTGATTACTGTTGATGATGAAGGCAAGTTTGTGCCGAAACAGATCCACGTTCTGCATGAATCACAGCAACAGTCCGGCATTGGCACCGGCCTGAATGAAGGCGATACCGTGGTGGTCAGTGGCCTGTTCCTTATTGACTCCGAAGCCAATATTACGGGCGCGCTGGAACGTATGCGCCACCCTGAAAAAACAGAAAGCAGTATGCCAGCAATGTCTGAGCAGCCTGTAAATATGCATTCAGGGCACTGAGGAGACGACGATGATTGAATGGATTATCCGGCGCTCTGTCGCCAACCGTTTCCTAGTCATGATGGGCGCACTGTTTCTCAGCATCTGGGGCACATGGACGATAATTAACACGCCGGTCGATGCGCTGCCTGACCTGTCAGATGTGCAGGTCATTATTAAAACCAGCTATCCCGGACAGGCTCCGCAGATTGTAGAAAACCAGGTCACCTATCCGCTTACCACCACCATGCTGTCCGTACCTGGCGCAAAAACCGTGCGTGGCTTTTCACAGTTCGGTGATTCGTATGTGTATGTCATTTTTGAAGACGGGACCGATCTGTACTGGGCCCGTTCGCGCGTGCTGGAATACCTGAATCAGGTTCAGGGCAAACTGCCTGCGGGTGTGAGTTCTGAAATCGGCCCGGACGCCACGGGAGTGGGCTGGATATTTGAATATGCCCTGGTCGATCGCAGCGGAAAACACGACCTTTCAGAACTGCGTTCTTTGCAGGACTGGTTTCTGAAATTTGAACTGAAGACCATCCCGAACGTGGCAGAGGTAGCCTCGGTCGGTGGCGTGGTGAAGCAGTACCAGATTCAGGTCAATCCGGTAAAACTGTCCCAGTATGGGATCAGCCTGCCCGAAGTGAAACAGGCTCTTGAATCATCTAACCAGGAAGCCGGTGGTTCATCCGTTGAAATAGCCGAAGCGGAATATATGGTCCGCGCCAGCGGCTATCTGCAGAGCATTGATGATTTTAATAATATCGTCCTGAAAACAGGCGAGAACGGCGTGCCGGTATATTTGCGGGATGTTGCCCGCGTGCAGACCGGGCCTGAAATGCGGCGTGGTATTGCCGAACTGAACGGCCAGGGGGAAGTCGCTGGCGGCGTGGTGATCCTGCGGTCGGGTAAAAACGCGCGTGATGTAATCACGGCAGTGAGGGATAAACTGGAGACACTGAAGGCCAGTCTGCCGGAAGGCGTTGAAATCGTGACCACCTACGATCGCAGCCAGTTAATCGACCGGGCGATTGATAACCTCAGTTCCAAACTTCTGGAAGAGTTTATCGTGGTGGCCATCGTCTGTGCCCTGTTCCTGTGGCACGTACGTTCTGCCCTGGTGGCGATTATCTCTCTGCCGCTTGGCCTGTGTATCGCCTTTATCGTCATGCACTTCCAGGGACTGAACGCCAATATCATGTCGCTGGGAGGGATAGCTATTGCCGTCGGTGCGATGGTGGATGCCGCCATTGTGATGATTGAGAATGCGCATAAACGGCTTGAGGAGTGGGATCATCAGCATCCGGGTGAGCAGATTGACAACGCCACCCGCTGGAAGGTGATTACCGACGCCTCCGTGGAAGTGGGACCCGCACTGTTTATCAGCCTGCTGATCATCACCCTATCCTTTATTCCTATCTTTACCCTGGAAGGTCAGGAAGGACGTCTGTTTGGCCCGCTGGCATTCACGAAAACGTACTCCATGGCGGGAGCGGCCGCGCTGGCCATCATTGTCATTCCGATCCTGATGGGATTCTGGATCCGGGGAAAAATTCCTGCCGAGACCAGTAACCCCCTGAACCGGGTGCTGATCAAAGCGTATCATCCATTGCTGCTGCGAGTCCTCCACTGGCCAAAAACAACCCTGCTGGTTGCGGCCTTGTCCATTTTCACCGTTATATGGCCATTGAGTCAGGTGGGGGGGGAGTTTCTGCCGAAGATCAATGAGGGCGACCTGCTGTATATGCCATCAACACTGCCTGGCGTCTCTCCGGCAGAAGCTGCAGCACTCCTGCAGACGACGGACAAGTTAATCAAAAGCGTTCCTGAAGTGGCCTCAGTATTTGGCAAGACCGGTAAAGCAGAGACCGCAACGGATTCCGCACCGCTTGAAATGGTGGAAACCACGATCCAGCTCAAACCTGAGGATCAGTGGCGTCCGGGTATGACGATTGACAAGATTATTGAAGAACTCGACAAGACCGTCCGTTTACCGGGTCTGGCAAACCTGTGGGTTCCGCCAATCCGTAACCGTATTGATATGCTCTCAACCGGGATCAAAAGCCCGATAGGTATCAAGGTCTCAGGGACTGTCCTGGCCGATATTGATGCGACGGCGCAGAGTATCGAGGCGGTAGCCAAAACCGTGCCGGGCGTGGTGTCTGCCCTGGCTGAGCGACTTGAAGGCGGGCGTTACATCGATATCGATATCAACCGGGAAAAAGCGTCCCGTTACGGTATGACTGTCGGTGATGTACAGCTGTTTGTCTCATCAGCCATCGGCGGCGCAACGGTAGGGGAAACGGTTGAAGGCGTGGCCCGCTACCCGATTAATATTCGCTATCCGCAGGATTACCGGAACAGTCCAAATGCATTGAAACAGATGCCGATCCTGACCCCGATGAAGCAGCAGATCACGCTGGGCGATGTCGCGGATATTAAGGTCGTTTCAGGGCCGACTATGCTGAAAACGGAAAATGCCCGTCCAGCCAGCTGGATTTACATTGACGCGCGCGGCAGGGATATGGTGTCGGTGGTTAATGATATTAAAACGGCTATCAGTCAGAAAGTGAAGCTGAGACCGGGTACCAGCGTGTCATTCTCCGGACAGTTTGAACTGCTTGAGCACGCCAACAAGAAACTTAAACTGATGGTGCCGATGACGGTGATGATCATTTTCATCCTGTTGTATCTGGCGTTCCGCCGGGTTGATGAAGCGTTGCTGATCCTGATGAGTCTGCCGTTCGCCCTGGTTGGCGGGATATGGTTCCTGTACTGGCAGGGCTTCCATATGTCAGTCGCAACCGGAACCGGGTTTATCGCCCTGGCCGGTGTGGCAGCAGAGTTTGGCGTGGTCATGCTGATGTATCTGCGTCATGCCATTGAAGCGCATCCGGAACTGTCAAACAAAGAAACGTTCACACCGGAAGGTCTTGATGAAGCCCTTTATCATGGTGCCGTGCTGCGTGTCCGGCCGAAAGCCATGACCGTGGCGGTGATCATCGCGGGTCTGCTGCCGATACTCTGGGGTACCGGCGCAGGTTCAGAAGTAATGAGCCGTATCGCGGCCCCCATGATTGGCGGGATGATCACAGCTCCGCTGCTGTCCCTGTTCATTATTCCTGCCGCCTATAAACTCATCTGGCTGCGCAGACATAAAAAGAGCGTGTCATAACCCTGAAAGGGCACCCCTGCGGGTGTCCTTTCGCATAAATTCACCCTGACGTCAGGGTTTATATCGATAGCATACAGAGGTGAGTATGAAAAAAATAATTTTAATGACCCTGGCTTTTGGCCTTTCACTGCCGGCAATGGCAGGTGAAAAAATAATAGACATGTACAAGTCTGAAAACTGTGGTTGCTGTTCCCTGTGGGGCAAGGCGATGGAAAAGGACGGGTTTGAGGTGCGGACCCACGTCATGAATGATCAGGCCCTGTCAGCCCTGAAAGAAAAATATGCTGTTCCTGCTGAGCTGAGAAGCTGTCATACCGCAGTTACTGGTAATTTGATCATTGAAGGTCATGTGCCTGCAGCCACGATACATAAGGCAATGCAGTCTGATTCTGGGATTTATGGTCTTGCCACCCCGGGCATGCCTGCGGGGAGCCCGGGAATGGAGATGGGGGCCCGTAAAGAGGCTTACGATGTTATTGCATTCTCTCCGGAGGGCAGTAAAAAAGTCTTCCAGCGAATTGAATAGTCAGCGGAACGGCTGATATCGGGACGCCGGCAGCAGGCACTCCTGTGCCGGCGACATTCGTGGTAATCGCATCCATGACATACCCTGAAGACAGAAAATGCTTCAGGCATGCATAAGGAGAGTTACTGTGAAAAATGACAATGCAGTGCAACACAACAACCAGACTGCTTCTGAACAGACATTATCCCCGGACGAGAGCCACGTATTGCATAAGGTGAGAGATCCCGTGTGCGGGATGGCATTCCTGCCCGACAAAGCGCACAGCAGCATTCGATACCAGGACCATCAGCTTTATTTCTGCTCTGCCAGCTGTGAGAGTAAATTTACAGCCCATCCCGACCGCTATCTTACCGAAGAGGCCAGTGAACATTCCTACCATCACCATCACCACGAAGTCAGCCCAGACCAGATAAAACAGCCTCACCATCAGGCGGAGAACGATATTTCTGAAGGTGTGTGGACATGTCCGATGCACCCGGAGATACGCCGCAGTGGTCCCGGAAGCTGTCCTGTCTGTGGAATGGCACTGGAACCGCTCGTAGCCACGGCATCCACGGGGCCGAGTGATGAACTTTGCGACATGACAAGACGCTTCTGGCTGGGGTTGTTGCTGGCGTTTCCGGTTCTGATACTCGAAATGGGATCTCATCTGTTTCCCGCCTTGAGGAATACAGTATCGCCACAGTACAACACATGGCTGCAGCTGCTTCTGGCCTCCCCTGTCGTGTTGTGGTGTGGCTGGCCATTTTTCGCCCGGGCCGGAATGTCGTTACGTAACCGCTCCCTGAATATGTTTACCCTTGTTGCTATGGGGACCGGCGTAGCCTGGGTTTACAGCGTCATTGCAACTGTCTTCCCCTCCTGGTTTCCTGCATCGTTCAGAAACATGGATGGCCTGGTGGCCGTTTATTTTGAAGCCGCGGCAGTAATTACGGTGCTTGTACTGCTGGGACAGGTTCTTGAGCTGCGGGCACGGGAACAAACCTCAGGTGCCATTACTGCGCTTCTGAACCTTGCCCCCAAAACCGCCAAGCGGCTGGACCATGACGGTCATGAAACGGATATTAATGCGGAAGATGTCCTGCCTGGCGATAAGCTCCGCATCAGACCCGGGGAGAGTATTCCGGTCGACGGTATCGTGGTCGAAGGCAAAACAACCGTTGATGAGTCGATGGTGACCGGGGAGTCTATGCCGGTTACCAAAACGGAGGGTGACCCTGTCATTGGGGGGACGATTAATCAGACAGGTAGTCTTATCATCCGTGCAGAGAAAGTCGGTGATGAAACGATGCTCTCACGAATTGTTCAGATGGTCGCTGATGCACAGCGTTCGCGTGCCCCCATCCAGAGAATGGCTGACAGCGTTTCAGGCTGGTTTGTTCCTCTGGTGATACTTATCGCGGTTGTTGCTTTCGTGATCTGGTCTGTCTGGGGCCCCGAGCCCAGGATGGCGCACGGTCTCATTGCGGCTGTATCGGTCCTGATTATTGCCTGTCCCTGCGCGCTGGGGCTGGCCACGCCGATGTCGATAATGGTGGGGGTGGGCAAAGGAGCCCAGGCCGGGGTGTTAATCAAGAATGCTGAAGCCCTTGAGCGTCTTGAAAAAGTGGACACGCTGGTTGTTGACAAAACAGGCACGCTCACGGAAGGTTCGCCTACGGTGACAGGGATTATCAGTCTCAGTCCGGGTGGGGAAACATCTCTTTTGCGTGTAACGGCCGCAGTGGAAAAAGGTTCGCAGCATCCGCTGGGTATGGCAGTAGTTAAAGCAGCACAGGAAAAGGGGATCGCAATACCCGCAGTCACTCATTTCGATGCGCCGTCGGGTAAAGGTGTCTCAGGCGATGTCGAAGGTCAACGGGTTGTTATTGGTAATGAACTGGCTATGCAGGAAAACAGTATCGTTATTGATAATCAAAAGGCCGTTGCGGATACGCTGCGGATGGAAGGCGCTACCGTTATCTATGTGGCCACGGACGGGGACCTTGCAGGCCTGATAGCTATCTCGGATCCCGTGAAAGCATCCACGCCGGATGCGCTTAAAGCTTTGCGTCAGGCGGGGATCCGCATTGTTATGCTCACCGGGGATAACCGGCTTACTGCTGAAGCAGTCGCACGGAAACTGGGAATAGATGAGGTTGAAGCCGGGATTCTGCCGGATGGCAAAAAAGCAGTGATAACCCGACTGAAAGAGTCTGGCCATGTGGTTGCGATGGCCGGAGACGGTGTGAATGATGCCCCGGCGCTGGCAGAGGCTGACGTGGGTATAGCCATGGGAACGGGTACAGATGTGGCAATTGAAAGTGCCGGAGTCACCCTTCTCAAAGGCGACCTGATGATACTGAACAGGGCCCGTCATCTGTCAGAGATCACCATGAAAAATATCCGACAGAATCTGTTTTTTGCATTTATCTACAACGCATTTGGTGTGCCTGTGGCTGCAGGTCTGCTTTATCCTGTGTATGGAATACTGCTGTCACCAGTTATTGCGGCGGCGGCCATGGCTCTTTCTTCCGTCAGCGTCATTGTGAATGCGTTGCGTCTGAAAAGTGTCAGGCTCGGGAAATAACACTGAGTGAAGGGTCTGTTATGAACAGAAGGAGTCCAGTATGAAAAGTACCACCTATGCGCTTATTGCTGTCGCCGCGATCGCGGCATTTGCCCTCCTGCGCGAACACTGGTCACATGTGGCAGGTTACTGGCCATATCTGTTATTGCTGGTCTGCCCGCTAATGCATCTTTTCCACGGCCACGGAGGGCATGGAGATCATCAACATCACGGAAGTGAAAACGATAAAAAAAATTAATCCGGCAGACGGGGCCGCGTCGCGGTCCCGTTATCAGTCCAGGTATCGTTCGTAGTCTCTGGCATGCGCAAAGGCATGCTGTTCGAGTTTGTTATCAGCGGGTGCCGCAGCCCGGAATGCCAGTGAGTTAACAGGATTGTTATTGATGACCAGCTCGTAATGCAGATGAGGACCGGATGAACGTCCGCTGTTACCGGATAACGCAATAGCGCCTCCCCGGGTAACCCAGGCCCCTTTAGTAACGAGAATTTTATTGAGGTGGAGATAGCGAGTTTTAACACCGGCTTTTCCCGTTACTTCAACAAAATATCCCATGGTACTGTTGTATTCGGCCCGGGTGATTTTTCCGTCGATGACGCTGACTATTTTCGTGTTCATGGGCATGGAATAATCAATTCCATTATGGGGACTCACTTTTCCCGATACCGGGTTAAGTCTTGCAGGATTAAAAGGCGAGCTGAGTCTTGCTGTGGCTGGTAACGGATAATCGAGACTGCCTTTCCCGGAAGTATCGGAAAGGTTATAGAATTTTTTATCTGATATACGATACGCCGTGTAATTAAATGAACCGGACGTAAATTTATAGGCCACTACACGTGATTTTCCCGCTTTCTTTTGCAGTACGAGTTTTAATGATTCATTTTTTTTCAAATGCCGAAGATTAAACCGGGAGGGCAAAGAGCGCTGAAGGATAGCGATCTCGTTCGATTCCAGCCCCGAGCGGGTGGCTGAAAGGTAAGCATTTTCTTTTACGACATCGGTAGAATACATTTACTGGAATTCGCCGTTAGCATGAACACTGCGGCGTATGCTAGGGGTTTTCAGGAGGCGTGTCATCTGTCAGTTAATCGGGAGCACCGTTGATGGTCGTCATTTTTGTAACATATCTTGTTTCCCGTTTGCTCCTGCAGCTCTGGGAACTGTATGACCAGCCCGACGATGATGATTAACGGGTCTGAAACAGGTTACGGCAGAGCAATATGAGGCTCATGTCCTGCGACGTAACCCGTCAGTGAAGCCCTGCTGCGCACCTGACGCTAAGCACTAACCCGCCTGCCGTTACCTGGACGAATACAGGCCGCGAAGCTTTCTTGCCTGCGTCTGATGAGCTTCCGCACCGGCATTATTGACCTGCTCATGCACGAGGGCGGCTTTCTCTCCGGCATTCAGTTCGTTAAAAGAAGAAGATGAGGTCTCTGAATTTGCATCACTCCCGGACAGCATTTTTTTATGTTCCTCAATCATTTTTTGATGTGCATAGGACGCGCTGTTGTTCATAAATGAATGCGCAACAATGGCCCTTTCATGTTCATTCATTTTAGAGAATGATGACGTGCTGTTTTTATTAATCCTGCCCGGCAAGTTTTCATGCGTCGAGGAATTCACATGACTGACGGCTGAGGCATTATTCACGAATCGATGTGCTTCATGGGCAATACCACTGGAATTAGCAAAAGCCGCCCCACAAAATAAAGCTGTAAACGCAGTGGTTGTGATTAATATATTCATGTGTAATTACCTTCTGAGATACATAAAAGATGTCATCACGATCATATATAAAAATAATCAACCTGTGGGTAAGATGACGTAAATGTAATACAGCCACGTACATTACACGATTGTAATGAATTTGTTTCTTAAGGTGTGCTAGCTTCATTTCATTGTAAGAGGATGAACCAGAAATTTAATTTAAATCGGTTCTCGAATTTTGTTATTAACCATACTTTAAATAAGGGAACGCGCATGCTGTTGAAAACGTCTCGACGAACTTTCCTGAAGGGGTTAACCCTCTCTGGCGTAGCCGGAAGTCTTGGCGTATGGAGTTTCAATGCGCGTTCCAGTCTGAGCCTGCCAGTTGCCGCATCCCTGCAGGGTACTCAGTTTGACCTGACCATTGGTGAAACGGCCGTCAATATCACGGGCAGTGAGCGTCAGGCCAAAACAATCAACGGAGGCCTGCCGGGGCCCGTTCTTCGCTGGAAAGAAGGTGACACCATTACCCTGAAGGTCAAAAACCGTCTTAAGGAACAGACGTCCATTCACTGGCACGGCATTATTCTTCCAGCCAATATGGATGGTGTTCCGGGGCTGAGTTTTAGGGGCATAGCGCCTGATGATACCTACGTTTACACCTTTAAGGTTAAGCAGAACGGGACTTACTGGTACCACAGCCATTCTGGTCTGCAGGAACAGGAGGGGGTATACGGTGCCATTATCATCGATGCCAGGGAGCCGGAACCGTTTGCTTACGATCGTGAGCACGTGGTCATGTTGTCTGACTGGACCGATGAAAATCCTCACAGCCTGCTGAAAAAATTAAAAAAACAGTCGGATTACTACAATTTCAATAAACCAACCGTTGGCTCTTTTTTCCGCGACGTGAATACCAGGGGGCTGTCAGCCACTATTGCCGATCGGAAAATGTGGGCTGAAATGAAAATGAATCCAACTGACCTCGCGGATGTCAGTGGCTACACCTACACCTATCTCATGAACGGGCAGGCCCCGCTGAAAAACTGGACCGGGCTGTTCCGTCCCGGTGAAAAGATACGCTTACGGTTTATCAACGGCTCGGCAATGACCTATTTCGATATCCGCATCCCCGGGCTGAAAATGACGGTCGTGGCTGCAGATGGCCAGTATGTAAACCCGGTTACCGTTGACGAATTCAGGATTGCCGTTGCCGAAACCTATGATGTCATTGTGGAGCCTCAGGGTGAGGCCTATACCGTCTTCGCACAATCCATGGACAGGACCGGCTACGCTCGGGGGACCCTGGCCACGAGAGAGGGGTTAAGTGCTGCCGTTCCCGCCCTCGATCCCCGTCCTCTGTTGACCATGGAAGATATGGGTATGGGAGGAATGGGACATGATATGGCAGGAATGGACCACAGCCAGATGGGAGGCATGGATAACAGCGGAGAGATGATGTCCATGGACGGCGCTGACCTTGCGGATAGCGGGACATCCTCCGCGCCCATGGATCACAGCAGCATGACCGGTATGGATCATTCCCAGATGGCCGGAATGCCGGGTATGCAAAGTCATCCTGCGTCAGAAACGGGTAACCCACTGGTTGATATGCAGGCGATGAACGTCTCTCCGAAATTAAACGATCCTGGTATTGGTCTTCGAAATAACGGAAGAAAGGTTCTCACGTACGCGGATTTGAAAAGCCGCTTTGAGGATCCTGACGGACGTGAACCTGGCCGCACCATAGAACTGCATTTAACCGGTCACATGGAAAAGTTTGCCTGGTCATTTAACGGAATCAAGTTTTCAGATGCCGTACCGGTGCTGCTGAAATACGGTGAGCGACTCAGGATCACGCTGGTCAACGATACCATGATGACTCACCCCATTCACCTGCATGGTATGTGGAGCGATCTGGAAGATGAAAACGGTAATTTCATGGTTCGTAAACACACAATAGATATTCCCCCTGGTACAAAACGCAGTTACAGAGTGACAGCAGATGCGCTTGGCCGCTGGGCGTATCACTGCCATTTGCTCTATCACATGGAAATGGGAATGTTTCGTGAAGTCCGGGTGGAGGAATGATGCGAATGAAGATAAGTTTTAAGGCCATACCTGTTCTGGTCGCTGGTTTGTTTACCTCACAGCTTTCTATTGCGGCGGGCTCCGTCTCTGCAGATCCCCACGCCGGGCACGACATGTCTTCCATGCAGATGCCGGTAGATGAGAATTTCACTGAGATGACGTCCATGGAGCCCATTGTAACTGAGAGCAGAACGCCAATTCCGCCTGTTACCGATGCCGACCGGAAGGCTGCATTCGGCAATTTACCGGGGCATGCGATTCACGACAGTCCGATTAATTATCTGGTCTTGCTGGATCAACTGGAATGGCAACGGTCGGATAACACCAACAATTTCAGCTGGAGTGTTAACAGCTGGATTGGAGGCGACACTGACCGGCTCTGGCTAAAGAGTGAAGGCGAACGAAGCGGGGGGAAAACGGAGACGGCAGAAGCCCAGCTACTCTGGGGGCATGCGGTTGGCCCCTGGTGGGATTTGGTTGCGGGAGTCAGACAGGATTTCAGACCTGCTTCAGCCCAGACCTGGGCTGCTGTCGGTTTTCAGGGGCTCGCGCTCTATAATTTTGAGTCTGAAATTACGGCTTTTGTCAGTAATGACGGAAAAGCAGCCCTCCGTCTGGGAGGAGAATACGATGTTTTACTGACTAACCGGCTCATACTCCAGCCATCCTATGAGGTAAATCTCTACAGTCAGGATGATGAATCGCGGGGACGCGGCAGGGGATTAGCTGACACAGAGCTGGGCCTTCGGCTGCGCTACGAAATACGCCGTGAGTTTGCACCCTATATAGGCGTCTCCTGGAATCAGCTTTACGGGAAAACGTCCGATATGGCGAAAAGAGAGGGTGAGAAAGACCATCAGGTAGTATTCCTGGCGGGTGCCAGAATCTGGTTTTAATGCGTTGACTTAAAACACTAAACTAAACAGGTAAATAATATGTCGATTTTACATAAAGCCATTCTTACAGGTGGCCTGGTGATGGGTGTCGCTTTTTCTGCTATGGCCCATCCTGAATTAAAAAGCTCTGTGCCACAGGCTGATTCAGCCGTAGCGGCCCCGGATAAGATTCAGCTTAATTTCTCGGAAGATCTGACCGTGAAATTCTCAGGTGCAAAATTAACGATGACGGGTATGAAAGGTATGTCATCACATTCTCCAATGCCGGTCGCGGCAAAAGTGGCACCAGGCGCTGACCCTAAATCGATGGTCATTATTCCGCGAGAACCTTTGCCCGCTGGCACTTATCGTGTTGACTGGCGCGCAGTTTCTTCAGATACGCACCCTATTACCGGTAATTACACCTTTACAGTGAAGTAATATTATGAACGACCTGATTATGATTGTTATTCGTTTTTTTCTTTATATTGATTTGATGGTAATATTTGGATTGCCATTTTTTCAGATATATGGATTAAGCGGTGTCAGACATGAAACGTATAACCTGACTAATTTCAGGTCGTTTATAACCTTTGCTGTTATTGCAGGCATCATTCTTACTGGTATTAATATGCTCCTGGTATCTAATGCCATGAGCGGAGTAACTGATCTCAGGGAATTATCCCTCCATATCATCGAGATGGTTATAGAAGAAACTGATGTAGGTATTAGCTGGATTGTCAGGCTCTGTGCCCTGTTTACCACACTCGGTGCTTTGTTCCTTTACACTAACAAAAGACTATTGTCCTGCCTGCTGATGACGATGAGTGGGGGCGCGGCGCTGGCTACACTGGCCTGGGGAGGACACGCCGTCATGCATGATGGTCTGCATTACTATCTCCATTTACTGAGCGATCTGACTCATCTCGGCGCTGCAGGTGCCTGGACAGGTGCTCTGGTTGCATTTGCTATCCTGCTGATGCGCAGAAACGCGCATAATGCACAGAGCGTCATTGTGATATCTGACTCCCTGGCAAAATTTGCCACGGCAGGTACGGTGATTGTTGTAGCCCTGATCCTGAGTGCGATGGTCAACTATCTGTATATTGCTGAGGGTAACTTAACCCCTTTATTCAACAGCTCCTGGGGGGGAATATTGCTTGCTAAGACGGCTCTGTTTGTTCTGATGCTTCTTCTGGCTGCAGCAAACCGGTTTCACCTGGGTCCCCGGCTTGAAGTTATGGTCAGGGAAGGGAATTATGATCGCAGCGTTGCCCTGATGCGAAACAGCATCCTGACCGAATTCGTTGTTGCGATTATCATTCTGGGCGCCGTAGCGTGGCTCGGAATGCTTGCTCCGTCTCAGGTCAGCTAAGGGACAACCAACGCTCACGCGTGAGATTTTTACATTCATATCAGCGAGTTGACCATGCAGCGTATTCTAATCGTTGAAGACGAACAAAAAACAGGTCGTTACCTTCAGCAGGGACTGGTTGAGGAAGGCTATCAGGCCGATCTCTTTAATAATGGCCGCGATGGTCTCGGGGCCGCGTCGAAGGGACAGTATGATTTGATAATACTGGACGTGATGCTGCCTTTCCTCGACGGGTGGCAAATCATCAGCGCACTGAGGGAGTCCGGGCACGAAGAACCGGTCCTGTTTTTAACCGCAAAAGACAACGTGCGGGACAAAGTGAAAGGACTGGAGCTTGGTGCAGATGACTACCTGATTAAGCCCTTCGATTTTACGGAGCTGGTTGCACGTGTAAGAACCTTACTGCGGCGGGCACGCTCGCAGGCCGCAACGGTTTGCACCATCGCCGATATGACCGTTGATATGGTGCGCCGGACCGTGATCCGTTCGGGGAAGAAGATCCATCTCACCGGTAAAGAATACGTTCTGCTTGAGTTGCTGCTGCAACGCACCGGAGAAGTGTTACCCAGGAGTCTTATCTCGTCCCTGGTCTGGAATATGAACTTTGACAGTGATACGAATGTGATTGATGTCGCCGTGAGACGTCTGAGAAGTAAAATTGATGATGACTTTGAACCAAAACTGATCCATACCGTTCGCGGTGCCGGATATGTCCTGGAGATCAGAGAAGAGTGAGGTACAAAATTTCCCTGACCACACGCCTGAGCCTGATTTTTTCTGCAGTGATGCTTACGGTATGGTGGTTATCAAGTTTTATCCTGATTAGCACCCTTAATGGCTATTTCGATAATCAGGACCGTGATTTTCTGACAGGTAAACTTCAGCTTACCGAAGAATTTCTCAAAACAGAGACATTCCGGAACAAAACGGATATTAAGTCATTATCAGAAAAAATAAACGATGCGATGGTGGGGCACAACGGTTTATTCATTTCTATAAAAAACATGGAAAATGAAAAAATTGTGGAACTGTATGCCAAAAATTATGTTGTTCCAGCGATCCTGCTTAATAAGTCGGGGGATATTCTCGACTATATGATCCAGACGGAAGAAAATAACACCGTGTACCGCAGTATCTCGCGGCGGGTTGCCGTGACGCCGGAACAGGGTAAAAGCAAACATTTCATCATTACGGTTGCCACGGATACCGGGTATCACACCCTGTTCATGGATAAGCTCAGTACCTGGCTGTTCTGGTTCAATATCGGTCTGGTCTTTATTTCTGTTTTTCTGGGCTGGCTGACCACACGTATTGGTCTGAAACCGTTACGGGAAATGACCAGTCTGGCTTCCTCCATGACCGTACACAGCCTGGATCAGCGTCTTAATCCCGATCTGGCTCCGCCGGAAATCTCTGAGACCATGCAGGAATTCAATAACATGTTCGATCGCCTGGAGGGTTCATTCCGGAAACTGTCAGATTTCTCGTCTGACATCGCGCATGAGCTGCGCACACCGGTCAGTAATCTGATGATGCAGACGCAGTTTGCACTGGCTAAGGAAAGGGATGTTTCGCATTACCGCGAAATTTTATTCGCTAACCTGGAAGAACTGAAAAGGCTGTCCCGAATGACCAGTGACATGCTTTTTCTGGCACGTTCAGAGCATGGTCTGCTGCAGCTGGATAAACATGATGTGGATCTGGCCGCCGAACTGAATGAATTACGTGAGTTATTCGAGCCCCTGGCAGACGAGACAGGAAAGACAATCACGGTTGAAGGAGAGGGCGTTGTTGCCGGAGACAGCGATATGCTGCGCCGTGCTTTCAGTAACCTGCTTTCCAATGCAATCAAGTATTCTCCCGATAACACCTGTACAGCGATACGCCTTGAGCGTGACAGTGACTGTGTGAACGTGATGATTACGAATACCATGTCTGGCCCGGTTCCCGCTAATCTTGAACGTTTGTTTGACCGGTTCTATCGCGCAGACTCATCAAGGTTCCACAACACGGAAGGCGCGGGGCTGGGATTATCAATTACAAGGTCAATCATTCATGCTCACGGCGGCGAGCTGTCAGCAGAACAGCAGGGGCGGGAAATTGTGTTCAAAGTGCGCCTGTTAATGGATTAATCCCGTTATTCAGGAGAAACCTGGAAGGTGACAAAATTGTCATCATCCAGTCACGCGATAAACAGATGCGGTTTTTTATAATCATTCATAAATCAGGAGCAGGGTGATAACGCAATCACCTGGTTCCTGGAGTGATGAATAACCCGCCCTGAGATCAAATGCTTTCTCTGTCATAAGCCGTTGATTGTTTGGGTATGAAAACACCGGAGACCCAACCATGAAAAAGATCCTTGTATCATTTGTTGCCATTATGGCTGTCACTTCAACCGCCATGGCTGCAGAGACAATGAACATGCATGACCAGGTAAATAATGCCCAGGCGCCTGCTCATCAGATGCAGTCAACCGCTGAAAAAAGCGCTATTCAGGGAGACAGTATGACGATGATGGATATGAGCGGGCACGATCAGGCTGCAATGTCCCATGAAATGATGCAAAACGGCAACGCTTCTGCCCACCAGGGCATGGCGGAAATGCATAAAAAAATGATGAAAGGAAAATCAGGAGCCACCAACGAAACAGCAAAGTCATTTTCTGAAATGAACGAACATGAAAAAGCCGCTGTTGTGCATGAGAAGGCGAATAATGGTCAGTCTTCCGTTGTTCACCAGCAGCAGGCTGATAAGCATCGCAGTCAGATCACCCAGAATTAACCCGCAGCTCCACTTGTCAGACCCTCATTTGACGCCGAAGTCACTGGCTTACGCTCCCGATAGGGAGCGTTTTTTTTAATATCATTTCGTGCCATGCTGGAGAATGGTATCGACCGTAATCACCTACGAGAGAAAACCATCACCCTATCTGACGAGCGTAAGCGTCCAGCGAGAACCGTATTGACGGGGATGTGTTATTCAGTTGGCAGTGCTACGCGCCAGGGGAGCAGTTCATTCACCCGATTGATCGGCCAGTCAGCTATGACGTCCAGCACGTGACGGAGGTAGCTTTCTGGATCCACTCCATTCAGTTTGCATGTACCGATCAGACTGTATAGCAACGCTCCACACTCACCACCGTGGTCCGAGCCGAAGAACAACCAGTTTTTACGACCCAGACTGACCATCCGCAGCGCATTTTCAGCGATGTTGTTATCGGCTTCGGCCCAGCCGTCTTCTGCATAGTTCGTCAGTGCCGGCCACTGGTTCAGGGCGTACGTGAAGGCCTTCGCCAGCTCCGCTACGCTGTCGCCGCCATGCAACGTCATCTTGAAGCGGGTCATAAAAAACTCCCGCTGGTCATCCCGGTACTGTTTTACCACGGCAGCCGGAGTCCGTATCCGTTCTCCACGAACTGGCTGGATTGTTTCAGTAACCCGGAGCAGGCCGGAAAGGTATACTCGACAGGATTCCCACTGGTTGATGTCACCGTCATCGATGATGATGAGATAATGAACCACCGACGAATGGCCGCACTGACCCTGCTGATGAAACACATTCGCCAGCGGGACATGATGGAACTGCTGGACAGGTTACCCCGGGTGATGGTGGAATGGATTTCCCCCGAACAGGTGCGCGTTCTGATAAACTATATGGTAAATGCAGGCGAAGCGCCTGCACCTGAATTTATGCGGGCGCTGGCAGAGCGTCTGCCGCAACACGAGGATGAACTGATGACCATCGCACAACAGCTTGAACAGATTGGCATCGAGAAGGGCCTGCAGTTAGGTGAACAACGCGGTATTGAAAAAGGCCGCAATGAAGGCAAACTCGAAGTTGCCCGCTCCATGCTGCAGAACGGTATTGACCGTAATACCGTCATGAAAATGACCGGTCTGACTGAAGACGACCTGGCGCAGATCCGCCACTAATCCCCCTTTCCTGGCACTCCCTGTCCGGCCATCAGCGAATACTGGTGGGGCAGGGAGGTACCAGAGTCAGGCTCTGCCTGCCAGCCACAGCGATTAAACACCTTCATCACCCCCGCTACGTTACCCGTCAGACGTGCTGTCAGCGGATTTATCTGTTGGCCACTGTCGTCAAAAGCGACATCGAGGTTGGCCCGTGAGAGATAAATGCCGTTCACGCCCGGACTGGGCACCACAGCATTCCGGCCTAACCATTCCCGATCGCTCAGCAGACGGTAGTTCCAGTGCATATCTTTCGCTGTTTCCAGAGCATACGTCAGCCGGAACAGGTCGTTCTGCTCGGACAACTCACCGGTGCAGGAACGCCAGAGGTAACTCAGCTTGCTGGCCAGCTTCGCACTGACGCCCATCTGACGTCCCTGTTTCAAAAGCCACTCAATATCGGGCGTCACATCACGAGAAAAACGCCGTTGCTTTAGCTCGGTCGCCAGCCATCGGGTGAGAAAGAGATTTTCCTGTGCCGGTGACAGCACATCGCCGTTCTGTCTGGCCAGCGCAAGCGCCACCAGGGCGCACCATGCCAGATGGCCTGATTTTTCTGTCAGCGTCACTGCTTCTCCCGTGAGTCAATAAACTGATGTAATTCATCGAGCATAATCAGCACACGTCGGCCAGTCTTACGAGGAAACATCCTCCGCATCTCACGCGTCAGTTGCTTCTTCTCCCATCCGTAAGGGAAAATAATGCTGTATTCCCTCCGGTCAGGGAGGATATCAGGGCCCGCGACGATGCGCGCCACCTCCTTATTCAGGCGTTCTCCTCGCCAGCCATAAGCCGCCAGTCGCTTACGGATACGTGCAACGGGAAAACGTTTGTCGGAGTGACGGGGGAAGAGTAACGTCCCGTCCTCATTTCGTTTGATACCAAACATATCCAGAGACTGTTCGATCACCACTGTTCGCGCGGGGAAATGCTCACGCATAGTTTTCATCATATTTTCCATTCCAGACTCCTGAATTAATTCCTGCAGCTGTCTGACCAGCCAGAGAGCAGCACTATGCTGGCTCACTTCCTGCGTCATCATTCATTTCACACTGGAGATCACGCCAGTATCCGGCAATATTGTTTACCACCCGAGCCGTCATAACGGCGTCAGTGACGGCGGAATGAGCCACCCCGATCCAGCTCAGGCCAGCCTGACTGACAGCACCGGAAAGCGATATGGTACCGTAACGATTGGTGGGTCCGTAATAACCCGCAGCGAGCCGCATGGCGCAGTACACCGTCAGAGAGTCCAGCCAGCTGGCAGGGTCGTTATGCGCTGCCGCTGTCTGCTTCAGAATCCGCGTATCAAAATCAGCATTGAAAATAACCAGCGGGCGCCAGCCGATATGGTGCTGCAGCTGCTGCGCAATATCGGGCCAGGATGGCGCACTGACCAGATCATCGTCACTGATACCGTGTACTGCAGCTGCTGTCGGATCGATGCCGACAGTGGGTTTCAGGCGGGTATCAAATATCCTCTCACCGCGGGCATCCACCAGACCGATTTCCAGCGCCTGCGCGCCGGCATCAAGTCCGGTCGTTTCGGTATCGAGGAAGACGGGGTCCAGCGCTAACCAGGTATGTGCCAGCATGGCGAACCTGCCACGCTCACTCTTCATCCGGGCCTGCAGGCCCAGACGTGTGCTGGCCAGCCGCTGTTTTTCTGTCTGAGGGCGTTTCGCCCGCATCGGGACACAGTCAGCCAGCCGCCATACGCCGTATTTCCCGCCGTAAGGACTTTTGTACATTCTGACCGGTTCAGCACCGGGGGCTGGCTTCATCCTGAATTCATCCCTCAGCCGCCCTTTGGTGTAGCATTTATCCTCCGCCCGGGACGTTTCATCACAGGCGGCTGAATTGTCATCATCACGCATTCTGGCCACCTGTCTGTTTATTGCCTGAAAGCGCCGCTATCAGTGACTGGTTCTGACGCTTCAGGGCTTCAGCCTCACCACGCAGTGCCGCGACCGTTTCTTTCTCCCCCATCGTCTCCAGACGGGCATCATCACGCTGGTTTTCCAGCTGCGTGCAGCGGTCTGTCAGACTGGCTATTTCGCTGCCCATACGGACCAGTTGCTCCGAGGAGGCCTTTTCCTGCGATTCCAGCCTTGCGGTGAGGCTGCTGACTCTGTCACGTTCAAGCGCAAGCTCACCGGCGCGCGCCTGTGCATCGGCGACGGCCTGCTCGAGGCGCTGCTGCAGCGTATCGCGGGTGGCCTGATGCTGCTGACGTTCTGAGGCCAGCGCGTTTTCCTGCGATTCCAGGCGGGTAAGGAGAGTATTAACTTTATCGCGTTCAGACTTCAGTTCTTCTGTACGCGCATTCGCTTCGGCAGAAATTTGCTCCAGTCGTTTCTGCAGGTCTTCCCGCGTATTTTTGTGCTGGGCCTGCTCCGCATTAAGCGCATCCTGCAGCACTGTCTTCTGCTCCTGATACCGCTCCTCCCGCTGTCGGGCATTCTCTTCAGCGGCCGCAAGACGCTCTTTCAGCTGGGCCATCTCCACATCCTGCTGCTGACGCTGTGAACGTTCTGATTCCAGCGCCAGCGTCAGCCGGTCATATCCGTCCTGCAGTTCATCCAGTTTTTCTTCCAGGTCGTCGACCGTCTGCGCGGCGTCGGCCAGCTCCCGCTCTGCCTGTGCGGTCTGTTCACCGGCAGCACGCGTGACTTCCGCAACCCGGCGTTCTGCAACCTGGACAGCCTTGTCATTCAGTTCGGTCGCCAGCTGGGTGATGCGTTCGGACAGCGCGGCGGAGACGGCCTTCACTTCTTCAGCCACTTCCACAGGCAGCTCGGCAACGGGTTCAGTGACGACCGTGCTCTGTGATGCCTGGTATTCGTCCCATATCTGGCGGAGACGTGTCGGATTGCCGCCACCGACCTGGTTACGCAGTGCGAACCCGGTGATATTCCGTCCTTCAGCCTGCAGGGCCAGCCCTGCTTCAATAATTTGTTCTGGTTCGTATGTCGCCGGACGCATCTGTCAGTCTCCGCATAAAGGGGTATGCTCACATTATACATAAACAAACTAACAAATAAACTAACTAACAAACAAATTAAAGATGTGACAGGGTAGCGAAAAGGACACCAGGACAGCGCACCGCCGGTAGAATTGCCGGCATAGCATGTCCGGAGCCAGGGAGGGATGCACCACAGGTACGATGCACGCCACTCCCCTTGCCGGGTACTGATATTAATGCTAATGTACGCATACGTTAGCATTAACCGGAGACAGACATGCCGCAGGATGAATCAGTCGTCGAACGGGCCAGGGAATACTTTTTTCGGCACCACCGGTATACAGAGGAAGACCTGGAATCCGACTACCAGGCAGAACTGCGTAACTACAGGGATGACACCTGGGAAGCACCACAACGGGCCGCCAGACTCAGTGCGGCCGTCAAGCGCTACAAAACGTATGAGATGCTGTACTTCTTCTTCCGGATCGCTGATGAAGCCGGGCTGGACTATACTCCGCTGGTTGTAAAGCGCCTGTGCGCTCATCTTTTCGACAGGCAGGGCAGCCAGAATATTATTGTTGATATCTTTGGCCAGAAGGGACGCATGCACCGCAGCCATGACAGTGATCCTGACATTATTGCTGCCGTTGCCGAACGCTACCGGCAGCAGGCAGACGACCACTGGCAGACAGTTCTGAAGAATATCGGGAGAGTGAAGCAGGACTACCGGAAAAATCAGAACAGGCAGAAAGGCGCAGGGGATTAAATGCATCATTAATGCTAATGTACGCATACATTAGCATTAATCACATAAGTCAGAGAAAATAAATCAGGCTTATTTAACGTGGTGAAGGTTCTTTGGCCAGCTGCTGGAGCTGCTTACCGAAATCAGGAAAGCCTGCAGCTGAAAGTACATCAGCTACAGCACTGGCTCTGGGATGGCCACGTTCAAGCCAGACCAGTTTGAGAGCAACTCCTGACTTATCCGTAACATGCATGTGACGCGGCAAACCGGAATTACCAAACGGGCATTCAAAGGCATTCATGGCGTCGAAAAAGCTGCCGAAGAGTTCATCTGCCGGAATAGCAAACAGATGCCATTGCTGACGTATAGCGGAGATCATCGGCAAGTTTACACCGTAGCGACAGAGTCTGCCGGTAAGCGGAACCGCAATGCCCAGGCGGCATGCCTGATAACGGGCAGCGCCAAAATGGTGTGAGCCACCGTCGTTCAGCCAGTAGAGTCTCCGCTCTGCCCACGGATATTCAGCAAACAGCATCCGGTCGAGCCGTAATTCCCAGTGACGCATATTTTTTCGCAGGTGCTCTTCAGTCACAGGTTCAGCCAGCTCACGGCATCTCAGTACAGGAAACTCATCGATGTCCAGGATATCATGATCCATAGATTTCGAGGCCGAAATCCCCCGAATATCTGTGATATCGCATGAAAAATGAGGGATATTTTCTTTTCTAATCAGTTGCTGAACCTCAGGAACAGCAAGTGAATGGCTTTCGAGCCGGCGCTGGTAGCCCGGTTTGCGGTAGTCGATCGTCCAGGGACGGGAATGAAATGATGACAGAGAAAAAGACAGCCAGTCCTGCCAGTAGACCACCGACCGTGTCCAGAACGTGTCGACAGGGGCGATGATCGGACAGGGAATTAGCTGCCCGGAAGCAATCGCACCCTCCAGGCGGGCGGGCCGTCCCAGAGAATGGAGAATCTCGTCACGTATCCAGCCAGCTGTTCTGCGCCAGACAGAAGGCCTGGCTTCTGCTGCCTGATCGACAAATTTACCTCTTCCCGGTTCATCGCTCATATGCTTTCCCTGATGGTCATATTAGTCCTGATCACGTCCGGCCAGCCTTAGCGTAGCTAAGGATAATCGCGAAAATATACTACGACAGAGGCTTAACGTCAGTATTTCTACTGCTGAGCATAAGCTGTGGTCACGAATGCCGCCAGGCGGCATGGAGGCGCCAGCAGGTGGTAAACAGAATACTGATGGTGAGTGGCGCCGAGACCCGGCGTAGCCGGAAATGCTGCTTCAATATTCGGGTTAAGAATGCCGAGCAGCGCGCAGGCATTCCGGGAATGCGCCAAAGGCGCATAGAGGCGCCCTCAGAAGTTGACCAGAGCACGGTTGTTAATGGCGCCGTAGCCCGGCGCAGCCGGTTACGCTGTTGATAGGTTCCACCAATCAATCCCTTCGCCCTGCTAAGCCATAACCCGCTTATAGCTATGATGTGGTTTCATTAAGCCCTTTTAACTCCGGTGAGCGGGCTGTACGGCGCTTGCGACGTACAGCGCGTGATTTCCGGAGCCGTGGCGCCGGCAAGGCCGGTGCCCGGGGGCTGTATTGAGAACCTGCCGCGATGTTACTGGCAGCCACTCAAATGTTTAGTTACATCATCCAGCATTAAAAGCGATGTTGTTCCGGCCCTTTGGGCCGGGGCGGCCTCGCTTTTCAGTGGTGGGGAGGGGCTGTGATGGTTCAGGTGTGCACGGTTCACGTCTTTGCGTAAATATTTTGGATGTTGTAACTATTTACTTCTGACTGATGCCCGCCGCGTAGTGGCGGGAGGTACATTTGCTGTTTCCGAACCGGCGCGGACGTAGTCCGCTGCAAGGGCGGACATTATCCCCGTTTTCCACAGGAAAGCGGGACTGAATAAGATCCGTTTTTAATTGAATGTTTAAAAGGGCAAAGGCGCGTAAGCGTTCGTTGGTAAGAAAGAGCCCAGGGCTACCAGAAGATTAAGAAAAACTTGCGGGTAACACTTCCAGTCATTGCCGGTAAGAAGTCCTCTATGTTTGCGGATATTTGTGCATAACTACAGGGACATGACCAGGTTGCATCATCAGGGGGTTTTTCGCCGGTAATGCGTGTCGTAACGGCAGGCTTTATTGATGGTTTTTCAGCCAGTTTTTAAACGCGGGGAAGCACAAAAACCGCCAGCGGCGGTAGAGGAAAAACAAGGAGTGAAAGTTAAGTTAGCCTGGTGGCTCAGCGTCAAAATTGAGCTTGATCTGACGCAGGTAATGGTAGACCAGCAACTCGAAATCATCCGGAGTCATGCCTGAGACTTCCGGCCGCGTGTTGATCAGCCAGGCTGCAATCTGGAACTGCCGGTCATCGAGCCGGGTAGAACGCGCAATTCTGGAAAGGCGCTTCTGTTCTATCGCTCGCTCGCGGCGAACCTTCAGGGCCTGCGCCACTTTCTCGTCAAAGAAGCGCTGTCGGGCCGCTTTTACGGACATCACTTCGCCAGGGGCAAGAATCCCCTCAGCCAGCGCGCGCAGACGTTCTTCCCGCTCTTTGTACAGCAGATCGAGATTGACCTGGAGGAGCTTGAAAAACTGCTCTGTTAAAGTGACATGACGCGGGAGGTATGTTTTTGTGTACGGGTCCAGGCGACGCATGTACGGCTCGATAAGGCCGTAATTTTCTAACAGATCGAGTGCGCGACAAACGCGGGAAGGCGTGACCTCTTCACCAGGTATTACCTCACCCCGGGAATCTTTGGGACTTAACGCCTTGCATATCTGTGAACTGTTGAGGGCAACGTTAAACGTGGCAATGTCGCAACCGCTGACCACCAGAACGGCCAGTGCATCGAGGAGATGCTGGCGTTCCTGTCGGAAATCGCGCTCACGGCCAGCATTCGTGCGCATATGCACGAAATACGGATGCCGCGAGAAACGACGTTTCTGGGCACGATGATACCCGTCCCGAAGTACTTTCGGGAGCTGGTTAAAGTTCGCAGGTCGAAGATATTTAGGATCAGCACACTTACACGCCGTCGAGTGTGTTCCGCGACGACGGCGTGTACGCTTCGGAGAAACAACAGCAGAACCGCGTGCTTCACGCTGGTTTACTGAGTCGTATTCCGACCAGTCGAAATAGGTAGCATCGGAAAATGTTCCGCTATTCAA